>NZ_PTRV01000040.1:0-13566 GCF_002965285.1 Escherichia sp. MOD1-EC5990
GAGTCCGGCCTGTATTACAACCGCCACCGCTATTATGACCCGCTGCAGGGGCGGTATATCACTCAGGATCCGATTGGGCTGAAGGGGGGATGGAATTTTTATCAGTATCCGTTGAATCCGATCTCAAATATAGATCCATTAGGATTAGAAACACTAAAATGCATTAAGCCACTGCATTCAATGGGCGGAACTGGTGAAAGAAGCGGTCCAGATATATGGGGGAATCCGTTCTATCATCAATATCTTTGTGTCCCAGATGGTAAAGGGGACTATACTTGTGGTGGCCAAGACCAACGGGGAGAATCAAAAGGAGATGGTCTATGGGGGCCAGGTAAAGCAAGTAATGATACAAAAGAAGCTGCTGGCCGTTGTGACCTCGTTGAAACCGATAATAGTTGTGTGGAGAACTGTTTAAAAGGGAAATTTAAAGAGGTAAGGCCGCGTTATTCTGTATTGCCTGATATATTCACACCTATAAATTTAGGGCTATTTAAAAACTGCCAAGACTGGTCTAATGATTCTTTAGAAACATGTAAGATGAAGTGCTCCGGAAATAACATTGGACGTTTTATTAGATTTGTATTCACCGGAGTGATGTAATGAAATATATTATTTTTTCATTCAGAGCTATATGGCTGGCGTTATCACTTTTAATGCTATTCTTTTCCATGCATAGACTTTCACTATTAGACTCCACTCGTGATGTGAGCGAGTTAATTAGTCTCATGTCTTATGGAATGATGGTAATATGTTTTCCAACAGGCATAGTATTCTTTATTGCTCTAATATTTATAGGGAGTATTTCAGACATTATTGGCGTAAGAATTGATAGCAAGTATATTATGGCGATAATAATATGGCTTTATTTTCTGTCAGGAGGGTATATTCAATGGTTTGTATTAAGTAAGCGCATTATAAATAAATAAAGTTAATTGCTCTTATTATTATATGTAACCTGGGCATTGATATCCCGTATGCAACAGACCCGGCAGGTAACCGCCTGCCCGACCCGGAGCTGCACCCGGACAGCACCCTCAGCATGTGGCCGGATAACCGTATCGCCCGCGACGCGCACTATCTTTACCGGTATGACCGTCACGGCAGGCTGACGGAGAAAACCGACCTCATCCCGGAAGGGGTTATCCGCACGGATGATGAGCGGACTCACCGGTACCATTACGACAGCCGGCACCGGCTGGTGCACTACACGCGGACACAATATGCAGAGCCGCTGGTCGAAAGCCGTTATCTTTACGACCCGCTGGGCCGCAGGGTGGCAAAACGGGTGTGGCGGCGTGAACGGGACCTGACGGGCTGGATGTCGCTGTCAAGGAAACCGGAAGTGACCTGGTACGGCTGGGATGGCGACCGGCTGACCACGATACAGAACGACAGAACCCGCATCCAGACGGTATACCTGCCGGGAAGTTTCACGCCACTCATCAGGGTCGAAACCGCCACCGGTGAGCTGGCGAAAACGCAGCGCCGCAGCCTGGCGGATGCCCTTCAGCAGTCCGGCGGCGAAGACGGAGGCCATGTGGTGTTCCCGCCGGTGCTGGTGCAGATGCTCGACCGGCTGGAAAGTGAAATCCTGGCTGACCGGGTGAGTGAGGAAAGCCGCCGCTGGCTGGCATCGTGCGGCCTGACGGTGGAGCAGATGCAAAACCAGATGGACCCGGTGTACACGCCGGCGCGAAAAATCCACCTGTACCACTGCGACCATCGCGGCCTGCCGCTGGCGCTTGTCAGCACGGAAGGGGCAACAGCGTGGTACGCAGAATATGATGAATGGGGCAACCTGCTGAATGAAGAGAACCCGCACCAGCTGCAGCAGCTCATCCGGCTGCCGGGTCAGCAGTATGATGAGGAGTCCGGCCTGTATTACAACCGCCACCGCTATTATGACCCGCTGCAGGGGCGGTATATCACTCAGGATCCAATTGGGCTGAAGGGGGGATGGAATTTTTATCAGTATCCGTTGAATCCGATAACTGATATTGACCCGTTGGGATTAGCGACCTGTTTATACAGCATAACTTTAGGTATGCTTTCATGCGTTTCAGATACGCCAAGTGATGATAATTCTTATGGTGTGCTTACTATTTCAGTCGCCTCTGGTAATAATGGTAATAATATGCAATGTAAAAATAATCCTGGTTGTACACACTTACAAAATAGAGGCCCAATACCTCAAGGGGTATGGACCTGGAATGTTAATGGTCCTGGAGCAACTAATAGAAAACCTAATGGTATACGTTTAGTACCGTCAGCAAATACAGAAACGTATAATCGTGATGGATTTTTAACACATAGTTGTTTAAACGCTTTTGGTCCATCTTTAGGACCTCGATTCTGTTCCGAGGGTTGTATAACTGGTTCATCTAATGACATGCAAAAATTAAATGGGCTAATATTTTCAGAGCCAGATAGCACATTAACAGTGACGGACTAGAAATATGGCAAGGTTATTAACAATTGTGCTTTTTTTCTCTATTTCTGCGAATGCAGTTACTGTAAACCAATTTCAGAGAGAGTTGGATTTGGCAGACAAGGCAATATTATGGGCACTAATATCAGCCAGTACCCAAGAGGGACGAAAAGCGTGTTCATTTAGCTATTTTTCATGTAAAGCCGCAGAGGCTGAACTCGGACTGGCATATATGGCTGCTAATGATAACAAGGCATTTCTCACATCCTTATCTAGAATAATGATGTACAAAATAGATGCTGGACTTTCCGAATCCTATACATGCTATTTATTAAGCAAGGGAAAGATCATAAGACCATATCTGAAGAATCTAAATCCACACCAACTTGTCGCTGATTGCATTGAAACTGTAAATAAAATAAAAGATAAAAATAGAAAAATCATTGATATAGATTCAGTTAATATTTGCAATGATAATAAAAATATAAATTGGAGAGTTAATAGTACTATTGTAGCCATTGATGATTCTATAAAATGCATCGATGAATAATAACTTAATTATATTTAAAAATATATTAATAACTCACTCTCCAGGAGTTTTTTTAACTTAGTGTTATAATGAATGCGATAATTAAAAGTGAAGAGAAAAATAGTTGTATACATATATTCCATGAACCTATATTGTGATCTATAAATTATATATTTTTAAATGTGATTGTCATCCTTCAGATAATAAAGCCATCATCGCAATAGATGGAAAAGCACTCCTGCTCTTTTTTGATTAGAGTCGTGGCAGAGGAACAACTCATATCATCATTGCGATCTCGACAATGTATAGTCTGATCCTTCGGCAGATCAAGACGGATAAAAAATCCAATGAGTTCACACTCATCCCGAACTTCTTAACATAATGGATATTAACGAAAAATCATCACAGCCGATGAAATAATATGCAAAAATAATTAGTCCTTGCAGGGAGCAAAGTTCCATAATCTCCCCCGCCCCCCTCAATGATCCAAATAAAGATAATGCATCCAACTGGTCATTCTTAGCAGCACCTTCCGCATCACCGAAACATGGCTGAAATGGTCGGAGTAAACTGCCACCTGGGCGTAGATGCCGTCGGGTAAGGCATCGATATCATCGTTAGGGTCCAGTTCGATGGTTCCCAGCACACCGTCCGTGCCGGGTACGACCGTTAATGATTGCAGTACCCCCTGCGCCTGATACGAACCGCCTGGCACGACAGGTAAAATACTAGTCAGTTTGCCGTGGAACACCTGCCCAGGTAGCGCGTTAAACACCACTTCCGCATCATCGCCGGGTTTCAGACGTAACAGCGAGTTCTGCCGAAATTGGGCGACAATTTGCCGTTTTTGCTCGGGGATGAAAACCATCACCGGACGTAGCGGCAAGGCAGCTGCGTATGTACCTGGGCGGATCAGTACCTGAGTAACGTAGCCATTGCTCGGCGCGCGAATGACGGTCTGCTCAAGGTTATATTTTGCTTCAGTAAGCTGCGCCCTTAAGCTGACAATCTGCGACTGCTCACCGTTAACCATACTGTCGAGCTGGCTCTGGATTTGCGCCTGTTCCGCCACCGAACCTTTCACCAGCGCATCCTGCGCGAGGAAGTTTTGCCGCGCATCGTCGATGTCACGTTCCGAGAACGGATTTACCGCCGCCTGGCTGCCTTTCAGGTAACGTTGATAATTTTTAAACAAGCGGTCACGCTCCGCTGAAACCTGGGTGGTATTGGCTTGCGCTTCAGTGAGCTGCGCGCGCAGTGTCTTTATATTATGCGTCGCCGTCATCAGGTCAGCCTGAAGCCTGTCGACTCGCGCCTGATAACGTACCGGGTCGAGCTTAAAAAGCACCTCGCCCTTCTGAATAAGCTGATTATTCTTGTCAGTGACTTCAGTCACGATCCCCGTCACCTGTGGCGTGATGGGAATAGCAATCACCGCTTTCTGTGCGGTAAAAGTGTAAGGGTGGTTGTAGTTCATCAACAAAATCAAACCACTCACCAGAAACACGCCTCCCAGCGCCGCCGTCGCCAGCGTCCACTGATTTACCGGAATGCGGAAGATTTTAAAGACCGCCCACGCCAGCGCCACGTAAGTTAAAACAATCAATAGATCCATATTTAGATCTCCGGGAACGTGGAATAGTCAGTCTTTTTCTCGGCGGCGAGTTGATGCTCCAGCCGGGAAATTCGGTCAGAAAGTGCGGCGATTTCCGGGTCAGTCGCTTTCTCCTGCGACGCAACATGTGACTGCATACCCCAGCCACGCTCCGGTTGATAGAGCGTCGCCCAGATCCACAGGAACGGCCAGATAACATGCAGAGTAAACAGGCTCACCCAGCCCGCCGTATGAATAGCGTCGGCATGGGGGTGATTGCGCTTTTTGGCAATCAGATAAGGGATGTCATGTATCGCGATGATTCCATAAAAAATCACCAGAAAGACGAAGATCAGCACTCCCAACGCGAAATAGTTTAGAAACATATCTGCCTCGGATTCACGTTTATCGGTGTTGTTTTTTGGCTGGCAGCCAGAAGGGAGTCAGGCTGATATTTTGACAATAATTCGGGTTCGCGATTCTCGCCATAACACCAAAGAATAATTTTTAGAGGTTATGAGTTGCTTAGTTACATAACGATTTTATGACGAAGGCATAACATGCTGCAGATCACATCAGGTGAACGCCGTAAGAAAATATCTTGTGATTCAGATCACAAAGATTCAACAAACTAACAAAACAAAAATGTGACATTACTCACATTTAAATGCCATTTTTAGCGAAAATCGTCGTCTTGTTGCTTTTTTACACAAGTATTTTGTGATGTATATCACGTCAATTACCTCTCTACCCCCTATATTTATGTGATTCATATCACACAAAAAGCCGTCGACTGGACAGTTAACCGATTCAGTGCCAGATTTCGCACTATCCACAAGGTCCGGCTACCTCTGCCGCCACATTAACAAAAAACCTCGGGCTTCCAGCCTGCGCGACAGCAAACATAAGAAGGGGTGTTTTTATGTCATCCGATATTAAGATCAAAGTGCAAAGCTTTGGTCGTTTCCTCAGCAACATGGTGATGCCAAATATCGGCGCGTTTATCGCGTGGGGTATTATCACCGCATTATTTATTCCAACAGGGTGGTTACCGAACGAAACGCTGGCGAAGCTGGTCGGGCCGATGATCACTTATCTCCTGCCACTACTGATCGGTTATACCGGTGGTAAGCTGGTAGGCGGCGAACGTGGCGGCGTAGTCGGTGCCATCACCACAATGGGCGTTATCGTCGGCGCAGATATGCCGATGTTCCTCGGTTCTATGATTGCAGGTCCGCTGGGCGGCTGGTGCATTAAGCACTTCGACCGCTGGGTAGACGGTAAGATCAAATCCGGTTTTGAGATGCTGGTGAATAACTTCTCCGCTGGCATCATCGGGATGATCCTCGCTATTCTGGCGTTCCTCGGCATTGGCCCAATTGTTGAAGCCCTGTCCAAAATGCTGGCTGCGGGCGTTAACTTCATGGTTGTCCATGACATGCTGCCGCTGGCGTCTATCTTTGTTGAACCGGCGAAAATCCTGTTCCTCAACAACGCCATTAACCACGGTATCTTCTCGCCGCTGGGTATTCAGCAGTCCCATGAACTGGGTAAATCCATCTTCTTCCTGATTGAAGCTAACCCAGGTCCGGGTATGGGTGTTCTGCTGGCGTACATGTTCTTTGGCCGTGGTAGCGCTAAACAGTCTGCGGGCGGTGCGGCAATCATTCACTTCCTGGGGGGTATCCACGAAATCTACTTCCCGTATGTGCTGATGAATCCGCGTCTGATTCTGGCCGTTATCCTCGGCGGTATGACTGGCGTGTTCACGCTGACTATCCTGGGCGGTGGTCTGGTTTCTCCGGCATCTCCGGGCTCTATCCTTGCGGTACTGGCGATGACGCCAAAAGGTGCTTACTTCGCTAACATCGCGGGTGTGTGTGCGGCGATGGCAGTCTCCTTCGTTGTCTCTGCCATTCTGCTGAAAACCAGCAAAGTGAAAGATGAAGATGATATTGAAGCAGCAACTCGTCGTATGCAGGACATGAAAGCTGAGTCTAAAGGTGCGTCTCCGCTGTCTGCGGGCGATGTGACTAACGACCTGAGCCACGTCCGTAAAATCATCGTTGCCTGTGATGCCGGTATGGGTTCCAGTGCGATGGGCGCAGGTGTGCTGCGTAAGAAAATTCAGGATGCAGGTCTGTCGCAGATTTCTGTTACTAACAGCGCGATCAACAACCTGCCGCCAGATGTGGACCTGGTCATCACTCACCGTGACCTGACCGAACGCGCTATGCGCCAGGTTCCGCAGGCACAGCATATTTCGCTGACCAACTTCCTCGACAGCGGCCTGTACACCAGCCTGACCGAACGTCTGGTTGCTGCCCAGCGCCATACTGAAAACGAAGTAAAAGTGAAAGACAGTCTGAAAGACAGCTTTGACGATTCCAGTGCTAACCTCTTCAAACTGGGTGCGGAAAACATCTTCCTCGGTCGCAAAGCGGCCACCAAAGAAGAAGCGATTCGTTTTGCTGGCGAGCAGCTGGTGAAAGGTGGTTACGTTGAGCCGGAATACGTTCAGGCAATGCTGGATCGTGAAAAACTGACCCCGACTTATCTGGGTGAGTCCATCGCGGTACCGCACGGTACGGTTGAAGCGAAAGATCGCGTACTGAAAACGGGCGTGGTGTTCTGCCAGTACCCGGAAGGCGTGCGCTTCGGTGAAGAAGAAGATGACATTGCCCGCCTGGTGATTGGTATTGCTGCCCGTAACAACGAGCACATTCAGGTGATCACCAGCCTGACCAACGCACTGGATGATGAGTCCGTCATCGAGCGTCTGGCGCACACCACCAGCGTAGATGAAGTACTGGAACTGCTGGCAGGTCGTAAGTAATCCAACCCCACTCTCTCCACATGGAGACGGTGGGGCTAATTGCCTGATGCGCTACGCTTATCAGGCCTACAAAACAAAGCACAATTTGTTGAATTTGCACGTTCTTGTAGGCCGGATAAGGCGTTTGCGCCGCATCCGGCGCGGCTCCTCTCCACATGGAGAGGGTTTGGGTGAGGGAAAAGCCTCACCCCAGCCCTCTCGGGTAAAAACATTGATGAAGGTTAATACTATGAAAGCATTACATTTTGGCGCAGGTAATATCGGTCGTGGCTTTATCGGTAAACTGCTGGCAGACGCGGGTATCCAACTGACGTTTGCCGATGTCAATCAGGTGGTACTTGATGCCCTGAATGCCCGTCATAGCTATCAGGTTCATGTGGTCGGTGAAACCGAGCAGGTAGATACCGTTTCTGGCGTCAATGCTGTCAGCAGCATTGGTGATGATGTCGTTGATCTGATTGCTCAGGTTGATTTAGTCACTACCGCCGTGGGCCCGGTTGTGCTGGAACGTATTGCTCCGGCAATCGCCAAAGGGCTGGTGAAACGTGAAGAACAAGGTAATGAATCCCCACTGAACATTATCGCCTGTGAAAACATGGTACGCGGCACCACGCAACTGAAAGGCCATGTGATGAACGCCCTGCCAGAAGACGCCAAAGCGTGGGTAGAAGAACACGTTGGCTTTGTGGATTCCGCCGTTGACCGCATCGTACCGCCTTCCGCTTCGGCAACGAACGATCCGCTGGAAGTGACAGTCGAAACCTTCAGCGAATGGATTGTCGATAAAACCCAGTTCAAAGGTGCACTGCCGAACATCCCAGGCATGGAGTTAACCGACAACCTGATGGCATTTGTTGAGCGTAAACTCTTCACCCTGAATACAGGTCATGCTATAACCGCGTACCTCGGAAAACTGGCAGGTCATCAGACCATTCGTGACGCAATTCTCGACGAGAAAATCCGCGCGGTAGTAAAAGGGGCGATGGAAGAAAGTGGCGCTGTACTGATTAAGCGTTACGGTTTTGACGCGGACAAACATGCGGCGTACATCCAGAAAATCCTTGGTCGTTTTGAGAACCCGTATCTGAAAGACGATGTAGAGCGCGTAGGCCGTCAGCCGCTGCGTAAACTGAGTGCTGGCGACCGTCTGATCAAGCCACTGCTCGGAACGCTGGAATATGGTCTGCCACATAAAAACCTGATTGAAGGTATTGCCGCTGCAATGCACTTCCGCAGTGAAGATGATCCGCAGGCTCAGGAACTGGCAGCACTGATCGCCAACAAAGGCCCGCAAGCCGCACTGGCGCAGATTTCTGGCCTTGATGCAAACAGCGAGGTTGTATCCGAGGCGGTAACCGCTTATAAAGCAATGCAATAATGGTGGACCAGGCGCAGGACTCCCTGCGCCCGAATAACAGATTGTCAGATATGCAGGCAACAATGGAACAAACCCAGGCCTTTGAAAACCGTGTGCTTGAGCGTCTGAATGCTGGCAAAACCGTGCGAAGCTTTCTGATTACCGCCGTCGAGCTTTTGACCGAGGCGGTAAATCTTCTGGTGCTTCAGGTATTCCGCAAAGACGATTACGCGGTGAAGTATGCTGTAGAACCGTTACTCGACGGCGATGGCCCGCTGGGCGATCTTTCTGTGCGTTTAAAACTCATTTACGGGTTGGGTGTCATTAACCGCCATGAATATGAAGATGCGGAACTGCTGATGGCATTGCGTGAAGAACTAAATCACGACGGCAATGAGTACGCCTTTACCGACGACGAAATTCTTGGCCCCTTTGGTGAGCTGCACTGTGTGGCGGCGTTACCACCGCCGCCACAGTTTGAACCCGCAGACTCCAGTTTGTATGCAATGCAAATTCAGCGTTACCAACAGGCTGTGCGATCAACAATGGTCCTTTCACTGACAGAGCTGATTTCCAAAATCAGCTTAAAAAAAGCCTTTCAAAAGTAAGTACTTTCGCTTACTTCTCCTCTACCTGTTTCGGCCGATAAAGCCGACGATAATACTCCAGACGTTGTAGATATAACGGCACGCTTTCATCAGGTATTCCGGATGGAATCGCATTGCGGGGAGGAAGTTTTTTCAGATACTCCCGGAACGCCTGGCTCGATGCCATGAAATCTACAGCTTTATCGATAAGAAGCGGAACGTTTTCACCTAATTTGCCCATGATGATATCTCCGTATTACCCCGCGCCGGGAATGCGCGGCCGCCAATTTTAGTTTAGATCCCGGTCTAAATGACATTAAGGAAAACGTGCTCAATCCTCAATAATGATCCTCTTCTGTTGTCTATCTTTTTTCTTTAAATTTCCTAATTAATCAATAGATTGGGTGATTTTCAAACACATTAATGGTTACAATCTGGAACTATTACAATGCCATCTGTTGTGAACAAAGCACCTGGTCGCGCATACTAGAGGCTATAAATTTATCTCTATCAGAAGTCATCACATGAAAGAAGTCGAAAAAAACGAAATCAAACGTCTCAGCGATCGCCTGGACGCTATCCGCCATCAGCAGGCTGACCTGTCACTGGTTGAAGCCGCAGATAAATATGCCGAACTGGAAAAAGAAAAAGCCACGCTGGAAGCCGAAATTGCTCGCCTGCGTGAAGTTCACAGCCAGAAACTCAGTAAAGAAGCGCAAAAACTGATGAAAATGCCCTTCCAGCGCGCGATTACCAAAAAAGAGCAGGCTGATATGGGCAAGCTGAAGAAAAGTGTTCGCGGACTGGTAGTTGTGCATCCGATGACCGCGCTGGGCCGTGAAATGGGCCTGCAAGAGATGACCGGATTCTCTAAGACCGCATTTTAAGTACCTGTCTCACCGCTGTAATCACAGCCTCTCACGATTTACTCGCTCCTGCTGGCACATGCAGGAGCCTGATACCAGATATCGGATATCTTTAACATTCTTATCACTATTGCTTCCATCTCACCGGCTCTTTGAAGCGCATATTACAGGCTAAATTCTGAAATTATGGTATGGAATAAAAAAGTGATATATAAGCGATAACAATGAATTAATGCACATTAATGCCTGTAACAGCCATTAATTATTTATATTTATCGCTCAGAATCACACACTTCCCAAGAAAACATCACCATGCTGAATATTAATATTTCTCCTGGTCAGTGTTTTCATCCGGTGAAACATTTGACATTGATTGACATCGATCATTAAAATCCGCGCGATTAATATTATTGGCTACAATCTGAAATTGTCTGACATTTAATGTCATGTTCGCACTACCAATTAATACAACAATTAATAGAAAAAGTCTCTTATAAATTTATATAGCGTATATTTTCCACTCGAATCATTCATAAAAAGGATGATTACGCCGTAACAGTTAACGTATCGGGATCATGAAAAGGAATTCACCCTATGAGCATCAAAAAAGCACTATTAAGCATGTTGATAACATTGCCACTCTGGGTATTGACTGGGTGTGACTATATTGAGAAAGCGAATCTGATCGACGATCTTGTCAAACAGCAAGAATTGCAAAAAAGTAAAATAGAGATTCTTGAAAAAGAACAAGAACAATATAAAAGAAAAATAGAAATTATTGAAAATCAACAAATTAATATTGCAAACACCACTAAAGTGCTGGCGGGTGTAGTAAAGGCAGTCAAAGACAAACAGGACGAATTTGTCTTCACCGAATTTAACCCAGCACAAACAAAATACTTCATTTTAAACAATGGCTCGGTTGGTTTGGCAGGCCGGGTGCTGGCTATTGATGCGGTTGAAAATGGCAGCGTTATTCGTATTTCGCTGGTCAACCTATTAAGCGTTCCCGTATCAAATATTGGCTTTCAAGCCACATGGGGCAATGAAAGACCCACCGATGCCAAAGCGCTGGCAAAGTGGCAGCGACTGCTGTTCAACACCACCATGAACTCCACCCTGCAATTAATGCCAGGTCAATGGCAAGACATTAATCTGACATTAAAAGGCGTTTCACCTAATAACCTGAAGTATCTGAAGTTGTCCATCAATATGGCTAATCTCCAGTTCGACACTGTTCAACCTGCTGAAACCCGGCAGCGAAAAAACAAAAAATAAATGCAGCTTCTGCGCTTATATCAAGGAATAGAGAGCATCAATAATGAACAAAATTTTTAAAGTTATCTGGAATCCAGCGACGGGCAGTTACACCGTTGCCAGCGAAACGGCTAAGAGTCGTGGGAAAAAGAGCGGGCGCAGTAAGCTGTTAATTTCTGCGCTAGTTGCCGGTGGGTTACTCTCATCAGTTGGAGCCTATGCTTCGGTTTCACTTGACGGTGGTAAAAGCGCAGAAGAAATTGCAGGCGAAACGCCACTGAGTGATAACTGGATTGCTATTGGTAAAGAGGCCGTCGCCTCATCAGATACAATGGGTACAGGCACAACGGGTACAGGGAGTGTTGCTGTCGGGGCAAGAGCTAATGCCGGAGTGGGGAGTACTGCAATTGGCTTCTCGAGTAATTCCTCAGGAGAAAGATCGGTCGCCTTAGGGCAATCAACGGTTTCCACGGGTAGCCGCTCAATCGCCATCGGCAGTGCGGCTAAAGCGACCAGCGATTATACCCTTGCACTGGGGAATTCTGCACAAGCTACAGCTGAAGGTGCCATGGCGTTGGGCAAGGATACGGTAGCAAGTGCTGCGAATGCCCTTGCATTAGGGCGATTGGCCAAAGCATCAGGAACTAACTCCATTGCCACAGGTAGTGAGAGTGCTGCTAGTGGTGAAGACAGTCTCGCATTAGGTAGAAAAGCTAAGGCAGAGAATACAGGTTCCATGGCTATGGGAGCAGAAACAGAAGCCAACTTCTTTTCCTCAGCCATTGGTTATAAAGCTAAAGCCTTCGGATGGTACAGTCTGGCAATGGGGTCAGAAAGTAAAGCTACTGGTGAAGACAGTATTGCGCTGGGATATAACAGTGATGCAGCCGGTAAAGACTCCATCGCGATGGGCTCTAAGACCAAAGCCGCTGAAAATGCAACGGCAGTGGGTACTGATGCGAAAGCAAATGGGCTTAATAGTATCGCGTTGGGTTCCGGGAGTATTGCCGATGCCGACAACACGATTGCTCTGGGCAGTCAAAGTCAGGCAATAGCAGCTGGCACAATTGCCATCGGTCAAGGGAATAAAGCTGACGGCGCAAATGCTATCGCGCTGGGAAATGGGAGTATTACCGGTGGGGCAAATGCCATTGCTCTTGGACAAGGCAGTTATGCCGGTTTAGAAAATGGTACTGCAATTGGTGCTCAAGCCAGTGCTCAGGGGAAAAATTCAGTTGCTCTGGGTGCTGATTCTGTCGCGACTGAAGCGGATACTGTCTCCGTGGGTAACACAACAGCTCAGCGAAAAATTGTCAATATGGCAAAAGGTGATATCGACACTGACAGTACTGATGCCATCAATGGATCACAGCTTTATGCTATTAGTAAGTCAGTAGCGGATAATCTTGGTGGAGGAGCGACCGTCAATTCGCAGGGCGTTGTGACTTCCCCGAATTACAGACTGAAAAATGGTATTTATGGCAATGTTGGCGACGCCTTAGCGGATCTAAACACGAATACGATACAATGGGACAACCTTAAAAAGGGATATAGTGCGGCACATGGTACAAATGCCACCAGCAAAATCACTAACGTCACCGCTGGCGACCTTTCAGCCACCAGCACCGACGCCGTTAACGGTTCTCAGCTGAAAACCACTAACGATAACGTGGCGACTAACACCACCAATATCACTAACCTGACTGATACGGTGACTGACCTTAGTGAAGACGCCCTGAAATGGGACGACGCCGCAGGCGCATTCACCGCTGCACACGGCACCAACGCCACCAGCAAAATCACTAACGTCACCGCTGGCGACCTTTCAGCCACCAGCACCGACGCCGTTAACGGTTCTCAGCTGAAAACCACTAACGATAACGTGGCGACTAACACCACCAATATCACTAACCTGACTGATACGGTGACTGACCTTAGTGAAGACGCCCTGAAATGGGACGACGCCGCAGGCGCATTCACCGCTGCACACGGCACCAACGCCACCAACAAAATCACCAATGTCACCGCTGGCGAGCTCTCTGACACCAGCACCGACGCCGTTAACGGTTCTCAGCTGAAAACCACTAACGATAACGTGGCGACTAACACCAC
>NZ_PTRV01000041.1:0-11700 GCF_002965285.1 Escherichia sp. MOD1-EC5990
TCACAAAACATTTTCTAATAAATCTTCTGAAGGAAATGTAAAAACTGTTATTGAGAAAAAAGAAAATGATGAAATAAAGAAAGGTATTTTTGAAAAAGCAGAATTATCGATAATTAACCCATCATGTGAAAATGAAAGGAAATATATAAAGAAAATAAAAAAATTCAAGCAAAGTCCTAAAAGATTTTTTATTGACTCTAGATATAAATCACTTAATTTTTTAGCGAAAATTTTATTTTAATAGGCAGGTAATAATATGTTGGCTCATAATGCATTTAAACCAATTGATATAAGAAACTCAAAGGATATATTTTTAAACAAAATTAATAGATATATCGCTCAAGATAAAATGCAAATAAAATCGATGTCTAATCCTTTTTTTCAGGTAGACAATGAAAATATGGATATATCTGAGCTTTCCGCTATTTTTACAACACAATATCAAACTCATGAGGTGATCATTATTGAGATTGAATCATGTAAAATTGGCCCTCGCCCAGAAGGAATGCCAAGGTATTGGCCTATTTTATATAAAGATAAATATCTTTGGAATTTTATAAATGTGTCTGGGAAACAAGCTTTAAAAGAACAGGGAATACTTAATTATAATGAGAGCCAGTTATTTATTGATGACTTTCATGACTCAGTAAGAATTCATGGTAAATCTATCTGGCTTTATATGTTCTCAAATTTAGATCATTTATATCGAGAGTCGTTGCCTGCACTTTATTTGATAAAACAAGTATATGGTTCATTGGATGGTTTTAATATTGTTACGCCACATATATCAGAAGACCTTGTTGTTTTGCTTGAAGGTTTAGGGGTTAAAAGAAATAAAATAATACAAGTTGGAAACACTTGGATTGAATTTGATAATGTGATAATCACATCATTTCCAAGCTTCGGACATTTACATACCCCAAGCGATTACTATATCAAAAGCTGTAATAATATTTCAGAGTCATTCTCGAAATTATCAAATATTACTCAGAAACATAAAATTTTTATTTCTCGGCGGAATGCAACACAGCGAAAAATCCATAACGAAATAGATTTATATAAGTACTTTGAAGAACAAGGATATTACATCTGTGATCCAGGTGATTATACTCCAAGTGAACAGATTGCTCTATTTTCTCACGCGGAGATAATTGTTGGATCGCATGGGATGGGCATTGCAAATGCTGTTTTTTCAAAAAAATTAAAAATTCTTATTGAAATAATGCCTACAGATTGGAATAGAGTTAGTTATTATCGTACTACTCAGTTAATGAATTGTAAATATGGATGCTATTGGATAGAAAAAAATGAGGATAAAGAGCTGACAATAGATGTTAATAGGTTTGTAATGTTCGTAGAAGACTGTACGGCGTCATTAAATGACGATGTCTAAAATCGTAACTAATTATCCCATGGCCTGATAATTATTTCTGTGTTTTATTTTACGGCTTATCATATGGTGTTATTAATTATTTTTGAATGATTGATATTTAAATAAATAACATAGCTTATATTTTTCTAACTATTGTATTTTAATACAATGTTGATTTCGTTAACCATACATATGATACAAAAATATGTGATATCACACTCCGTTAAATATAAAGGATAACTATCTTATTACTGTAATGACTTATTATTGAATGGAACTCTATTTACTAAATATGTGCCTTTTTCATAACTCAGTCGTCTATAATAAACCGCATTAATCTGCGTCTTCATTAATAAATACCCCCGAAACTTCTTAAAAAGTTTCATATCCGGTTTAAAGTCGGTCTGCCAGAACTGGTGCAAATGCCCTTGATACGTCAAGCCTTTGATGTCGTACAGGGCATTGCCCATCACTTTGAGTGGTTTGTTATGAATCAGTGCAGAGATCCCCGCTGTACTGTTAATCGTTACCACCGCTTTTGCGTGGCGTAATAATTCTGGCATTGGGAGGTCATGCACATAAATGACTCGCTCACCTAAGCCATATTCCTGACTCAACCGCTTAATTAATGGTCGATAGAGTCTGTGACCACGATCCATCGGATGATGTTTGATCACCAAATAACTCTCTTTCGGCGCTTTACGCGAAAATGAGTACATGACTTCATTAATATAGTCACGTACATCGTTATAATTGCTGTGGTTACGAATCTGGCTATCGTTATACACCTGCAAAACGGCAAGATAATAACGCTGGTCCAGCTCGTTCATTAACCTCGGCAATACCTTACGCTGTGTAACCTTGTAAAGTTGCTTGCGCCAGTATGCACGAACCCAGCAACGAGCCTCATACCAGGGGGAAAACGATTTGTGGTGGCGGTAGCGAGGAAACTCATGACGGTAATGCCAGCCCATCAGGTAATACCACATCGCATGGCCAATGCGTTTCATCGTTGAAGGTTTTAAGTTCTCAACGTGCGGCGCAGGCATATCTGGTAACTTACGATAAAAATCCGGATCGCGCGGTAGCGAGGAATATGCGTTCACTCCGCCTTCTTCAACAGTAATAAATTGCGGACGTAAATACCCCTCTTCAAATGCCAGAAAGCGGATCTCTTTCGTATTCGCCCAGCGTTTTGCTTCTTTGTGTAATGGGCGGCAGTCACCAAAGCAGAGGATGGTATCAAAGTCATATTGTCGGTGGAGATCTCGCAACCAACCGGGAAATTCTTTCGGCGTTTGGTAATAAGCCAGATATTGTCGATTGCGGCAGTAAAAACGATCCCCGCCGTTGAATACAACATTCACAGCGTTACGGCCTAATGACTCTAACCATTCGGCGACGTCATTGAAAAAAGGTCCCATCGGTCCTTGCAATAGCAGGTACTTTTTACCGGATAACAAAATGCTTAGTGCATTACCTTGCATAAATAATCTGTGCAATAGTCAATAATGAAATTGGTTAACCCAGTCTGACTCTGCAGAACATGATTAACTTACGGTAAATATTAATAACTCTGTCAATATTATTTTTTCTAATTACCATCGGCTTGCGCGGCGTCTGGATTAAATATTCCGCAGCTTCCTCAACCGTAATAGGCTGTAGCCGTGTTGGGTGAATGTATGTTGGGTAAACAATCAACGCCTGATAGATCAAGTCTGCTATCGTTAATCTGCGCTCGCGGCGCGGGCAGTGATGTTCATCAACGGTTAAACCCCAACCGGCATAGAAGGGCAGGCCGTAACAATGAACTTGCTTGCCATGTAATAACGCTTCAAACCCGGACAATGATGTCATGGTATGCACTTCATTTGCGCGCTGGATGCATTGAATAATATCTGCGTCCAGTGCCTGATAATCAGCAAGTTCAGCAATCAGTTCTGCCGGAATATCGCCCTTGCGATTTCCCACTAATACATCCGGGTGCGGTTTATAAATAATGTAGGCGTGCGGGTTACGTTCACGTACGGTACGCAATAACTCAAGGTTACTTTTAATAGAAACGGTGCCGGTTTTAATTGAGGCATCGTCTTCTACCTGGCCCGGCACCAGGATGATTTTTTTATCTTTGGCCTCGGCAGGCAGAGAAAAATCGGCCCCCAGGTTGTATTTGCTCAGTTTGCTCTCAACCAGCCGCTGGCGTAATTTTTCAGCTCGCATCTGCTGCGTCAGCGTTAACTGGCTGTGATTAAGCAGTACTTCCAGGTCGCTGGGGCGCGTGGCGTCATAGTAAATTCCGCGTTTATCCAGAACCAACGATAGCGGTGGCAGCAGGTCAGAGCCAAGTCCGGATGAACGCAGAAAACCATCTTCCATTCGCCATAACGGCAGTGATTTTCGCTGCGCTTCGGCTCGCCATTGCTGTTCCCCCTTTACACCCCATACCACGCAGGCGCTCGCCGCAGTACAGCGACGTGAAAAACTCAGCCGGTTTGTTGGCGTTCGTAAGAAGGGTTTCAGGATCGCCGACTTCCACAGCGTTAAGCCTGGCGCCCATAAATAGCCATTACGCTGTTGCAGATGTCGACGTTGTAATTGCAGCCATTGCAGCACGGTAAACAGATCGCTTACTGCTCCCGTTTGCGGATCGATATAGCGACAGTAACGCAGGTATGCAGCGGCAAAAAGTTCTTCCAGCGTGGCAGAACCGCGTCGGGCAGATAACAAAACGGACTGCGGATGACGATCGTCCGTTAAGCCCCAGCCTGCATACCAGGGCTGACCGAAACATGTCACTGATTTTCCTGCCAGCAAGGCTTCAAAGCCGTACTGGGAGGTCACGACGTAAACCCTGGAAACGTGTCGCAACAGCGATTGCGGACTGACATTCTCCGCAATCAAACGTACTCGTTGCGTGGCGCGCAGATCAGCGAAATAACCTGTTTTCTTTCCTTCCAGGACATCCGGATGCACCTTCACCCAAATTTCGGCTTGAGGATTTTCCGCCATCGCGGCTTCCAGCATGGCAGCAAACTCATGCGGGCCAGCATTGCCATACGTCACTGACATATCATTAAATGTCTGATCGACAACCAGAACGATGTCTGAACGTTCTGATTCATCCGCCACAAACGCAGGTGCCAGGTTATATTTCGACAAATCCCCGGTCACGATGGTGTGCATCGCTTCTCTGGCCTGGCTTATCAGAGCTGTATTTCCGGCTTTATCCTGTACCAGTTTCTCTAGTGCTGAAGGCTTGCTGGCATCGTAGTAAATGCCACAATCATCCACCACCAGAGAAAGCGGCGGCTCGCCATTGACGCCAAGATCCAGCGAACGCACAAATCCATCTTCCAGACGAATGACGGGTTTTCCCGCTGCTTTGGCGATGGCGACTGGTTTCGCCGCGCTGGGACGATGTCCCCACACGGCGATAGCATCAACTTCTTGCGGAACAGGGCGCAGCAGAGAAAGTTTCTGGCACGGTTGCGCCAGAAATTTCTCCAGATGCGGAATACGCCAGATGCCAGGCGAGTAAATGCCAATCATGCGTTTTCAGCCAGTTCCTGTGCCATCAGGGCGCGCACTTTTTCCAGGCATGCTGGGGTGTCGACGCCCGGACCGGTTGCGGCAACCTCAAATGTGCGGATGTTGATCCCCGCGCTCATCAACCGCAGCTGCTCCAGTGATTCCGCCTGCTCCGGCATGGACTCCGGTAACTGGCTGTAGTTTTGCAGCACATCGCGACGATAAGCGTAAATACCAACGTGTTTCAGGTAGCGCGCTTTTTCAGCATTACGCGGATACGGAATAGGCGAACGGCTGAAATAAAGCGCATCCTGGCGGGTATTTACCACCACTTTTACCGTGCTTGGCTCAGCCGCTTCTTCGGCAGAAATCGCGTGGCATAGCGTTGCCACTGGCAACGCGGGATCATCACGCATTCCTTGTAGCAGCGTTTCTACATCCCGCGGGCGAATCATTGGTTCGTCGCCCTGCAGGTTAATGTAGATATCTGCCTCGACTTTATGCATCACCTCGACCAGCCGATCGGTGCCGGATTCATGATCGTTGCGCGTCATGATGGCTTTCCCGCCAAATGCCTGCACGGCCTTTTCAACACGCTGATCGTCTGTTGCCACCCAAACTTCTGCGACGCCCGCCACCTGTAACGCACGCTCGTAAACATGCTGGATCATCGGTTTGCCGACAATATCGAGTAGCGGCTTACCCGGCAGACGCGATGAGCCATAACGAGCCGGGATGACAATAACAGCTTTGCTCATTTCAACTCCTTACAAAGACAGAATCACTTTTGCACCCACCGCCAGCTGATAGAGGATGGTGGAAATACCACGGGTAACTTCAATATTTTTCGATTCATATTTCGGTAGAACCATAATCTCATCGCCCGGCTTGAGTGAATCCACGTCTTCCGCGTTGACGGCAGCACCGTTCTGACGAATGACGATAATTCTGGCGTTACCCGATTTTTGCGTCAGGCCACCACATTTCTCGATGTAATCCTCGGTGGTCATACCCTTCTGCCAGCTCACCGCGTTCGGGAACAGCACTTCGCCATGAACCATAACCAGCGATGTTTTCTCCGGAATATTGATGACGTCGCCATCTTCAAGCAGAACAGAATCAATATTGGATTCGTTGAGGATCACTTCACCTTTCGGAACCACGGTGCGTGCTTTCGCCACAAAGCGGCTGATCAGTTGTGCTTCCTGCATTCGCAGGCTGGCTTCTTCTTTGGTGGATGACTGGGCAGAAAGTGAGGCTTCCTCCAGCTTTTGCAGCGAGAGATTCAGCATCTCTTTCTGACGCTGAGCCACTGATGGGCGATAAAGCTGAACTGCGTTCATCTGCGACATGCTGTTCGGGCGGACTTTTTCCAGAACCGCACGCATAGTGGAACCATAAGGCAGTACCATGGCATGTTCACCGGAGTGTGCGCCTTCAACCCGCACCTGAATGGTGCCGGCATAGCGGTCAGTGCTCACGATTAAGGTATCGCCATTTTGCAACATACGGCCTGGCGCAGAACTGATCGGATAGTATTCGCTGCGTTTTTGTAGCCCCTGTTTACGCATAATCGTAATGTGAGTCGCGCCAGGCTTAGGGCGCGCCCAGCTCAAAGCTTCCGTTACGGGAATGCTGCTTTCGCGGAACTCAAAGTCGTAGCTGTTAAAGACATCGCCCTGAACGCTGAAAGTATGCTGACGCGGCCCGACGATGATGGTGTCACCATCGGCGAACTGCGAAAGCCCCAGTTTGCCGTTCAGCAGGAAGTCGTACAGGTTGACGTTGGAGCGCACGCGGTTACCGCGCTTGACCACAATATCAACGTAACTTCCGCGCTCTGGATCAACGCCGCCAGCCTTGATCAGATAATTGAGTAACGAATCAGACGTCACACCGCCATACAGACCAGGATTACGCACAAATCCGGTCACGTACACTTTTACTGGCTGCGCCTGTAATAAGGAGGCGTAGACGTTGACGTTGGACTGGTATACTTCCTTCACTTTGGATGTGACCAGGGCATTTAGCTGACTATTACTGACGCCAGCAACTTTCACCGGACCAACGTTCGGCAGGAAAATATTACCTTTGGGATCAACCTGTAACGCACCATCAAAGGTGAACGCACCCCACAAGCGAACCTGAATGCTATCACCCGGATTCAGAATATAGTCAGGGTTGAATCCTACCGTCGCACCGCTATCCGCGCTGGTGCCGTTGAAAAGTTGAGCACCAAACATACGGCTCATTACCACCGGCGGTGCGGGCGGCGGGGTATTGTCGAAGCCGCTCATGTTTTGCGTATCCGACTGTTGCCCGTTCAGAATACCGGTAAGCGGCGCGACTCCTGTAAGGTTTGGGTCAGCGTTAATATCAATGGCCGCGCTGGCCTGCGCCGCGTGACAGGCGGCAATCAGTAAAATTGATTTAAATAATTTCATCACAAACTCATTCAGCGACAGCGTTAGTCTCGGTGATCTTCAATAACAGCCAGCAACAGTTTCAGGGTGCCGAACAGCAGGCAGCACACCAGTAACCAGCAGGCGATCAAATAAGGGATATTTGGAAAAGACGATTCCTGCGGCAACTGTGGCGAACTGATCACTGACAGCACCTTGAGCTTACGAGCCGCTTCTACACGGGTCTTTTCAATGGAGGTCAGGGTCAGTTTGTACAGCTCGGTGTTGAACTCTACTTTTGATTTGATTTCTTCAAAATCCACCGCCATACGGTTTAGCTTGTCACCCTGCGGCGCTGTGATTTTGCTTTGTTCTTCATCGATTTGTGCCTGCAATGACTGAATCGCATTACGCGCACTCACTACTTGCGGGGCGTCCTCACGCAGATACGTCAGCAAGTTACGCAGATCCGCTTCCATCTGGATCTTCTGGCCCATCAGCGTATTCACTAACGTGCTCGCCGCCTGTGCCTGTGCCTGTGGATCCAGAACGTTGTTGTTGTCTTGATAAGAGAGCAATTCCGCTTTGCTGGCGTCCAGACGCTGGCGTGCCTTTTCCATCTCCGTTTCTGCAAAGGCAAGCTGGTCACGCGCGATGCGATGTGACATCTCATTGATAAAGCGCTCTGACTCTTTCAGCACGGTCTGGTTAAACTTAAGCGCAAACTCCGGGCTAAAGCCCTGCGTCTGAATATTCAGTAATCCGGTTTTATCGTCATACGAGACGTTGATACGGTCCTTGTAGTACTTCAGGAAGCCTTCTGCAGTTTCATCCTTGCTAAGATGATTAAGAAAATCGAGCCCGCTGTGGCTAAACGCTTCACGAAAATTTAGTTGCTTATCCAGCGTCGCCAGCATATCCGGCGAGTTGATGTACTCTTTCAGATACAACGCATCTTCTGCGGAACTGGGGTTAGAGGCACCCAGAAGCAGACCAAAATTCAGGCTGCCGCTGTTTAAATCATCCGAGCGTTTAATGGCGACTTTCGACTCGCTCATATAGCGAGGCTGGCTGAAGATAGCCAGATAGATCAGCAGCACCGCCATCGGTGCCAGAATGATGATTTTCGCCAGGTGTTTTTGGATATCTGCCAGTGAGATGGCAGACAGACGAGCACGCATCCAGGATACGGCAGACTTCACTTTTATCAACATGTAACGATTATCAAAGTTTCAGTGGGGCGCAAACTCAATGAGAGACTAACCTCTCGCACCCCGTTGCTTAATTAGTCGAATATGCGCACAAGGCCAGTGACTTTATTTGCCTTGTTGGTCACCAATAACGTTGAGACGCGGTGCTTTTGCATTTTTTCTTCCGCTTCAATGATCATGGTGTCTTCCGGTAGCGTCAGCGGTTCACGTGTCATCATCTGCGCAGCCGTGGCGGATGTCAGAGAATCCTCTTTTTCCATAAAGCGACGCAGGTCACCGTCGGTGATAATGCCTGCTAGCCCACCTTCTGCGTCTTCTACCATCACCATTCCCTGGCATCCGCTGGTGATACGTTGAATCACGGTTTTAAATGACGCATCCAGCTGTACCGCAGGAACATCATGCTGCATGACATCAGCAACGCGGGTCAGCAGGCGACGACCTAATGAACCGCCCGGGTGATAGCGCGCAAAATCATTCGGCATAAATTTGCGTTGGTGGATCATGGCAATCGCCAGCGCATCGCCGATCGCCATCGTCAGCGTGGTAGACGTTGTTGGTGCAAGATTATTCGGGCAGGTTTCATTCGCCATATGGAGTTCCAGCACGGCATCAGCATTTTTCGCCAGCGTGGAATTTCCATTATTGGTAATGGCGATAATTCGGTTGCCGAAATTTTTCAGTGAAGGAACTAGCTTGAGGATTTCATCCGTTTCACCGCTGGCAGAAATAAGGATCAGAAGATCGTAAGGCGTAATCATGCCCAGATCGCCATGGAAAGCTTCTGCAGGATGAATAAAGAAACTAGGCGTACCCGTAGAGGCCAGCGTCGCTGACATTTTACGACCGACATGCCCTGATTTACCCATTCCCGAAAGAATAACGTGCCCTTTACAGTTCATTATCAAATTAAGGACACGCTGGTACTGCCCGGAATCCAGTTGTTTAGACAAGTTTTGTAATGCTGCGCCTTGTTCTGCCAGAGTCTGGCGAACAGAGGTAATTAGATATGGATCGATAGTACTGCTCTGGTCATCAGGTAAATGTCTTTCAGACATATCAGCTCCTTTGCACGGAAATAATGCCACAGTCACAACAAACCCGAACCCACTATAATTTATTTATGCTAAATCAATGGGTTGTAACAAAATTTTTAATGAATATAAAACCATGGTCAGTCCATGCTTATATGCAGGACTTATCACCTTCTTATTAAGTCGCAATGTCTCATGGAGGTGCGAAGATGCTGCAATATTACAGGCGAGAAGGGGAACCAAATTTTGCCCACCTATTTAACACACCCCTACATTATGAACAAGGAATTTAGGATTTTTATCATTTATTAAAATGTTTCCTACTTGACTATTAAGACCAAAAACAATTTATCAATTGATTATTTCCTTGTAAAAAAAGAACGTATGACTATGTTATTAATAAATAAAACACGCAAATAATGGTGATGTTGTTTTGTGATTAACTATTTAAGCGTGGCATAATAAACAGGTTGACAATTTCTATGTAAAGAAGAGGAAAATAATAAAATGTTAGTGGTGACTATTGAATGATATGATAGTTGTGGTGTTGATTATTTCTGGTAATGAATGCGGAATTAAATCTGGCCGGATTGTATTTTTGCTATATCTGTTTTTCAGGAGATTATTATTAAATAGAAAAATAACAATGGTGATTATCTCCGGTTGAGCTGGAGTCACGTATGCCAGCGAGTGCTTTCTTCCGGGCCTTCCTTCACTTCAGAGAAAGAGCCTATGGAAAAGAGGCAATCATCAGGCTCTTTTTGAGTCATATGCGCCGATAATCAACTGTCTTGAACGTAAAAATTATGGAGCAACATGATGCTACGATTCATTTCACTCTTCGTTCTTTCTGAGCATTGCGTTCAGGATGGTCAGCAATTTACGCATACAGTCAACCAGCGCCACTTTTTTGGTTTTTCCGGCTGCTGGCAGATGCATGTAAAACGCCTTTATCACCGGATTAAACCAGGTTACCACAAGCGCTGCCATGTGCAGGGCTGCTCTTGCCTCCGTACGCGCACTGGCGTCGTTCGGCCAGCAGATATGTGTGGGATAACAGGGATGTTATGTGAACTGAACTGTGTTTTGTTAACGGGGGATGTTTATTGATGATTCGGGAGTGTTTAAGACCTGATGGCGTTATGCTCCCAAGTTTATTTTATATAAAGATCCAAAAGCAAAAACCCGCCTTGTGGGCGGGTTCTTAAGAATTAGTGGTGCCGGACTCGGAATCGAAAATTTCTTTTATCATATTGATATTAATACAATTTGTTTGGTTTGATTAAAAATGTACCCTCAATTATACCCGCAGTCCCTTTTGATATCGAAAGGGAATCACACTCGGGATCAGGCTGAGAGCACAGAAGGAAAGTACCTGGCTATTATATCGTTAATTCTGTCAATCAGTTCCAGCCTTTTGAAAGTGATGTGTGCAGATCCCTTCTTAAAGTATTTAATGATGAACATCTCGTCTTCATAGCGCTCTTTACCCTGAACGGACTGGATGTGACCATCCAGACGAATAGTGATGTTTTCCCGGTTGTCGGGGATCGGTTTGCCGCTGAACAGATGTAGCATTCTTTCCAGGTCGACGAGTCGGTCAGTCTGTTGCCCGGTGATAAGATGAAACCCCCACCGGTCCCACCTCACCAGGTTGTTGACGATAATTTTACTGCCAAATTTGCAGGGGCAATTGGTTTTGTAATTCCAGCTCAGTCCCCTGAAGACGTTGATCACCCCTCGCTCAAACACCTCATCCTTATTCTGGTGTAGTTGTTCAAATGTGCTCAGAATGTTCGCTTCACTGATTTCCGGAAAATTATCGTACTCCAGTGACCGGTGCCATGTATCACGGGCCTGTGCATCCATTAAGGAAAGCATCCCTGAACGTTGCATCAGGTCACGCCAGATTTCGCGATCGAGATTGCGTGTGATGGCTTTCATTGCGGTTTCCGGTTTCTCCATCAGCCAGCAGCCGCAGCGAAAATCCTGTTTCATGGCCCAGTCCGGGGCGGCTTTACCGCCAATACTTTCTGTCATTGCTGATATTTCAGCCAGTTGCCGGATAAGTGTGTCGTGTAGTGGTCAAGTAATATTGGCCACGGTTTTACAGTAAAAACGGTATCTGTTCTCTGATTCTTCCGGCGTCAACC
>NZ_PTRV01000042.1:0-11283 GCF_002965285.1 Escherichia sp. MOD1-EC5990
TGTCGTTCTCAAAATCGGTGGAGCTGCATGACAAAGTCATCGGGCATTATCTGAACATAAAACACTATCAATAAGTTGGAGTCATTACCCGGGAAGACAAGGAAAATAGTCATTTCTGAGAGGGGCCGGAAGGATGTCAGTGAAAAGCCCCTTATCGTTTTTTGGATAATCTTTTTACCATTCATATCAGGAGTAAATGGTATTATTTCTCATAGGATTGTTCAACGTTCATCATTTCTGATGATACTGTCTTTTTTCCTTTTTGTAATGGATACGTAATATCATGGATGTCCGGACATATAGAAATGTTGTCATCGTTTACAGGCAAGTAGTATTCAAAATAGAAACTTCCGTCTGTATTTCTTGTTATTATCTCCAAATCATATGAGTTTCTTTTTTGTAAGCCATAATAAGGCAATACATTCATGTATATGTTATTTATGTGAAAAACATAATCTTTTATACTGCCATGATAGGTGAAATACGCAAATAACCCTTCATCAATCTTCCCCTCAATACTTGAGTGTTCTTTTTTTGCCCAGAATATTGAGTTTATAATAAAATTGTCATTAAGTTTATTTTCCTTGCTAATGGCGTTTGAAACAAACAACGGTTCGTCACTGCGTGAAAATAATGATTTAACCATATTCCACTTTTGCTGAGAATTTTCAGCGGTATACGGGATTTTTTCTTTAAAGCAAACAGGAGTACCAAAGAAATCCTTGTTTTCCAAGCGCCGGAGTTCCGGAACTGGAAACAAAGTATCCAGATGTCGGTGACCCGTCTGGTTTTTAAATGTCCATATTTTATCTTTCCGATATTGGAGTGGGGTGTTACCGGTATGCTTCTTGAATTCGCGAGTGAATGTCTGTTGCGAATCATAACAGAGCTTTTCTGATATTGTGACTAATGGTAAGTTTGTTAAGCGTAACAAGACCGCCGCACGGCTGACCCTTCGACGTTGTATATATTTTCCAACCGGCATCCCGATATAATCAAAAAAAAGCAGTTGTAGATATCTACGGCTATACCCTGAGTATTCAACCAGACTGTTGATATCTATCGGGCTAATTTCAATATTATCTTCAATGTAATCTAAAATAGCATTAATTGTCATTTTTTTTAGGATCATGTTCAATTCTCATATTTGAATAATCAATGTTGTTCCATTAAAGAAGTATATCGCAAACACAATATTACTGTTAATGAATAGGATAATTTTAGCAAAAAGTGCACTTGTTTTTGTTGTGTGCACGTTTAGCTAATACATACCGTTGTGTTTATTTAGAATTCGCTTCAACAAATTTCGAGGAATGTTGTAGGGGGGGGCATTTTATTTGCTGAGCATATCTGTGGAGTGAGGTGAGGAGTGCGGAATAAATTAGTGTTTAATCTTTCTGGGGCGTTATTTGGTCTTGTGTTGAGTATTCCGGTATTTGCCAGTTCTGTTCAGCGCACAATATTCAGTGCTGATGTCGTCGCTTCGGCTTGTCATGTCGTTATTGATGGTAATGGAACCGGGCAGGGGCAACTTACATTCGACACATTCAGGAAATCATCCGGAATGCCCGTACAGTCACAGGAATTTACTGTTCGTCTGTACGAAAACGGAGCCACGGTTCAGGGCTGTTCTGCTTTTCAGGCCGGACAGGTCGCCACCCTGGATTTTGGTAACCCGGGGCAACTGGATGCCGCAGGAGTGATTACCCGTGGTGCTGGAGACGGTATCCGTGTGGATGTTCGTGCGGTGGACGCTCAGGCTGATTATCGGGAACGCATAACGCAGGCCAACCACACAGTGAATTACCCCGTTAATTTTGCCACAAAGGGGCAATTCCGTTTTCGTGCACAGCCTGTAATGCCTGCAGATGTTAAAGCGGGTGAATATACAGGGGCTTTGTCTTTTGTTGTGACGTATCAGTGAGAATGTTGTGGTGAAGAGAATAGCAGTTTTTTTTAACCATCGACCTTTTCGTCGCACTCTGCTGGTAATGGCTGTTATGGCTGCTCTTGAAAGCGGAGCGTCATATGCAGGTGAAAAACTGGATATGTCCTTTATTCAGGGTGGAGCTGGTACAAATCCGGATGTGTGGGCTGCCTTAAATAGTAATTATGCACCGGGGCGTTATCTTGTTGAGTTATCCCTGAACGGGAAAATCCTGGGCAAGCATATTCTTGATGTAACGCCGGAGGACAGTAATGAACTCTGCCTGACAGAGGAGTGGCTGACGAAGGCGGGTGTTTATATCAGTACGGATTATTTTCGTGAAGGGTATGACGCCACCCGGAAATGTTATGCGCTGTCAAAAGCGCAGGCTGTAAAAGTGGATTTTGATGTTTCCACACAGAGTCTGGTGCTGACCATCCCTCAGAAGGGGCTGGTTAAGGTGCCGGAGAACGTTGACTGGGATTACGGAACCAGTGCGTTTCGTGTCAACTACAGTGCCAACGCGAATATGGGGCGACACAACACGTCAGCATTTGGTTCTGCTGACCTGAAAGCCAATATTGGTCACTGGGTTGTCAGTTCTTCCGCCACCGCAAGTACGGGTGACAGTGGTGATAATAATGCATCGATAAATATGTTTACTGCCACCCGGGCGATTCGTTCGCTGAGTGCGGACCTGGCGGTGGGGAAGACATCAACGGGTGACAGTCTGCTGGGCAGTACGGGGACATACGGAATATCCCTGAGCCGGAATAACAGTATGAAGCCCGGCAACCTGGGATACAGCCCGGTGTTCAGTGGCATAGCGAATGGGCCGTCCAGGGTAACGCTTATTCAGAACGGACGGATATTGCATTCTGAAATGGTTCCGGCGGGGCCGTTTTCCATCACTGATGTGCAGCTGTACACCAGTGGTGATGTGACAATGAAAATTACAGGTGAAGACGGGCGGGAGCAGACACAGGTATTTCCGTTATCCGTGGTCAACGGACAACTGAATCCGGGACAGCATGAATTTAATATCGCTGCAGGATTACCGGATGATGACAGTCACCTGAAAGGTGGTGTGTTTGCTGCATCATACGGTTATGGTCTGGATAATCTGACCCTGCGGGCCGGGGGCGTGTTTAACCACGACTGGCTGGGGGGGAGTGCCGGCGTGGTTGCCGGACTGAGTTACCTTGGTGCGGTATCGGTTGATGGCGCTTATGCCACAGCGAAGTATCGTGATGGTAACCATGCGGGTAACAAAGTACAGGTGGCCTGGAGTAAACAACTGGAGATAACAAACACAGGTTTACGGGTGAGCTGGGCGCACCAGAGTGAGGAATATGAAGACATGTCCTCTTTTGACCCGTCAAAACTGTGGAGTGAGGAAAACCATGGTCGCCATACAAAGGATGAATGGAATATGGGTATCAGTCAGCCGGTGGGCGGACTGTTTAATCTGTCAGTATCCGGCTGGCAGCGGAGTTATTACCCCATATCCGGTACGGGGTATTCCTCTTTGTACAGTGACGGTAAAGACACGGGGCTGACGGGAACGCTGAGTACGCAGATTAAAGGTGTCAGTCTGAACTTTGGTGTATCCGGTTCCCGTAACTCACAGGGAAATGATAACTGGTCGGCATCCGCTTCGGTTTCGGTTCCGTTCACATTGTTTGACCGCCGGTACAGCAGCAGTACATCGGTGAGTACCAGTAAGAGTGGCGGCGTCGGTTTCAGCACGGGGGTATCCGGTTCACTGAATGACCGCTTCAGTTATGGTCTTGGTGGTGGTCGTGATGGTGATGGTGGTGCCAGCGGTTATTTCAACGCGTCGTACAGTGGTGACCGGGCATATCTGAGTGGTGCGCTGAATTATTCGCAGTCCGGCGGAACCAGTGGTTCAGTGTCAGCCAGTGGTTCGGTACTGGCAGTGCCGGCAGCGCGGGACATCATGTTCAGCCGGACAAGTGCTGACACGGTGGCTGTGGTGAATGTGAAAAACACGCCAGGTGTGAAGGTGACTTCCGGTAACGGGGAAACGGATAAGGACGGCAACCTGGTCGTGCCGTTGAACAGTTATGACTGGAATACGGTGACGGTGGATGCAGGGACATTGCCGCTGGATACGGAGCTGGGCAATACAAGCCAGAAAGTTGTTCCGACGGATAAGGCTGTTGTGTGGATGCCGTTTGATGCACTGAAAGTACACCGCTACCTGTTGCAGGTTAAGCAACGTAATGGTGAGTTTGTGCCGGGCGGAACCTGGGCCAGGGACAGTAAAAAAACACCACTGGGCTTTGTGGCTAACAATGGTGTGCTGATGATTAACGCGGTGGATGCGCCGGGGGATATCACTCTGGGGCAGTGCCGGATACCTGCAACAAAACTGCAGGATACAGAGAAACTACAGGAGATTACGTGTGAATAAGCGTAGTGCAGTAACGAAGTTTTTCACTAACAGAGTGACAAAAGTGCTGGGGATGACCCTGGCACTGATGATGGCCAGTCAGAGTGCGATGGCCTCCCTGGCAGCAGACCAGACCCGTTATGTTTTTCGCGGGGACAAAGATGCGCTGACCATCACGGTTACCAATAATGACAAGACCCATACATTTGGGGGGCAGGCGTGGGTTGACAATATTGTTGAGAAAGACACCCGCCCGACTTTTGTGGTGACGCCGTCTTTCTTTAAGGTGAAACCGAATGGTCAGCAGACGCTGCGTATCATCATGGCCTCAGACCATCTGCCGAAGGACAAGGAATCGGTGTACTGGCTGAACCTGCAGGATATTCCGCCAGCCCTTGAGGGGAGTGGTCTTGCAATTGCTTTGCGTACAAAACTGAAACTGTTCTATCGTCCGAAGGCACTACTGGAAGGTCGTAAGGGCGCAGAAGAAGGTATCAGTCTGCAAAGCCGTCCTGATGGTCGTACCATGCTGGTAAACACCACGCCGTACATCTATGCCATTGGCGGATTACTGGATGCAAACGGTAAGAAAATTACTACCGACAGTGAAACGACCCAGAAACTGCTGATGTTCATGCCGGGTGATGAAGTACAGGTGAAGGGAAATGTGGTGAAAGTGGAATCCCTGGATGATTATGGTGACCTGAAAACCTGGACGATTAATCAGAAGAAATCCACGGCAGGGACGAACGTTGATGAAAATGCCCAACCTCAGAAAAGTGCGGCGTAATCAATCCCGCCGTACCGGAGTACAGAACAGAAGGGGAGTTAAATGAAAAAGAAAATGATGATAGCTGGCCTGCTGTTTACTGCATTCGGTTTTCAGTGTGTTCAGGCAAATGAATACACTGAGAAAACACAATATCTGGGGGTAGTGAATGGTCAGGTGGTGGGGAACAGCGTGGTGAAAGTCACCCGCACCCCTACTGACCCGGTGTTGTACCGGAGTGATGATGGCACATTACCGGTACAGTTACGGATTCGTGATGCAGAAGTCCGTCCGGCATCCGGTGGTATGGCTTATATCACAGTAAAGCAGGTATTACCGGATAACCAGGAAGCCAGAATCACCCTGAAAACGTCCCTGGTGGTGGATGGGCAAAAGGCTGTACTGAATGCCAGTCAGCAGGGCGAGGATGTTCTGATAACGGTACCGGACGCACAAAAACAGGTTGAGTTACGTTCAGATGTGCCGGCTGACCTGGAAATTCCCGTGAATTATCGCGGAAATATTCAGATTGCATTACAGGTGGAGGGCGTTAATTAAAAATCAGTATTTGCATTCTGTGTTTTATAAACTCACTGAAGTCCGCTGAATAATTTCACGGTAAAGAGTTGTCTTTTACGGGAATAACGTAAACCCATTCTGTTTTTGCACTATTCATACATGTGGCAACATTTATATATGTTGTACAGGGATGGGTTTGCGGTAATTCTGTGATGGGATTACCAGCTATATAAAATATATTAACTGGAAGGAATTAAGCTTATGAAAAAGACTTTGATTGCACTTGCGGTAGCTGCGTCTGCAGTTGTGTCATGCTCTGCAACGGCAGCTCTGGGGAATTGGGAGGAAAATACCCAAGGGGGAACGGTTTCAATTAATGGTACAATTACTGTAGTTAATTCGCCAGTGTGGATGGTCGCTACAGGTACTGGTTTTTCTGGTTTTTCAAGTGTGGCAAGTGATATGACAGATAATAAGGAGATATCTTTACAAGTCCCAGAAAGTATTCCAGTGTTAGAAATTAAAACTAAGGGGGCTTATACTGTCGCCGAGTATTCTAAAGGGGTTATGCCAAGTATTGTTTTTACTGGCGGTGATGATGTTGCTATTGTTAAAACTTGGAATCAAGATGGTACATTATCTTTTAGCGCTCCTGTTTATGTCGATGGACAAATTGCTGGTACGGCAAAGTTTGATAAGGCTATGGTAGGCGGTATGATGTACGGCGATCCAGAATCAGGTGACACTGGCATCAAACTTGTAGTATCAGACAACTATAACGATCCTCTTTCATTATATGCTGGACTTGTTGGTGGTAATCGCCAGGCAAGCTCTGTTGATGTCACTGAAGGATTTCTGAGTCAACTGGGTATGTCTGATTTGATGGATGATGCTAAAGGTAAACTGGATGCTTCGTATTCTAACTGGGCTGATCATCAATGGATCCAATCCTTGACCCCAGCTAGTGCTGCTGATAAGTTTAAGATTGAAGGTATGAGAAAATCTGCGACCTGCATGGGGTTCGGTTTGTCTACTACCAGTACAGTTGATTTGACCTTTACGGACGCTCTTACAAAGACTACTAATTGGTCAGTGCCGCTTAAAGTGACTGTTCAATATAATTGATATGTAATGCTTGAATAAGTAAATCGTTAATAATAACACTCTCATTATTTGAGTGAGAGTGTTATTTATATTTCTCGGTGTGTCGGTTTTTGTTTGGCATATAGATAAAACAGGATAAGGTGTAAATAACATGAACTTGTTTCGTTGTTGCCATCTGTTTTTATTTTTTTTATCCGTTTTCTTTTGTTCGTTGAACTCATATGCCGATTACCTTGATGGTGGTGAAATTCAGTTTCATGGTTTTGTTACTGATGAGGCTCCTAAATGGACATGGCAGATTGGTTCATCCGAACAATCCTGGTCCGTGGACACCGCTGATGCCCGGACAGAAAATGGACAACTTGTTTTTGATTTGCATGATAAAGGTTCATTACCGTTTCTTGAGGGGCATCTGTTCGAAGTGGCTGAGCGCGGAGGTCCAGGTTTTACACCGTTTATCACGTTCAGCAGTAATGGTCAGCCTTTTACGGTAACAGACGGAAACAGTACCACGGCACAGCATTTTCAGGCTTCTGTCCCGGTAAGTGATCCTGAAAATGGTCAGGTGACAGGGCAACTTTATTTTACCCTTGATCAGGGGATGGCTGTCAGTACTGGTGTCCAGGAGGATGGCGTATCGGTACCTGCGGGGATGTCACTGGTCAGTGGACAGAGTGTGACGAATGTTCAGTCCGGTAGTTTACCCCAGGAACTGAAGAACCGTTTATCTTCATTGTTGCTGATGAATCAGAAATTTGGTGGTGGAATGAGCGCAGTGGATAACGGGCAGGTTATCAGTCAGGGGATTCTTGCGGATGGCAGAGTTACAAATATTGCTGCCGCCTATGCATCGTCAGTGTCGGATTTTGAATTACACCTTCCGGCAAAAGACACTCCTGCTCAGTGGCAGGCAAAACTGAATGTTACGGTTACTGTGCAATGAATGGCAGGAAGACGACAGAGGAGAAAAATGTGAAGAATTCATTTTTGTTATTTCTGATGATGTGTTTTTTTCCATTCAGTGTTCTGGCCTGGAATACACCCGGACAGGATTTCAGTGGAGAACTTAAACTGGGCGGCCCGGTAACCAGTACCCGTAATCCTTGGGTGTGGAAGACAGGAGAGGGAAAGTCAAACCTGAATGTCAGACAGTCTCCGGTTTCACGTAGTAGAGATACGGTGGTTCCTGTTTCTTTGCCTGCCATGAATCTTGTACTGGGAAAAACAGTTCTTACCACACCTGCCGGACGTGAGGGGTTGGCTCCCCGAATTATATTCGGAAAAGGTATTGAGGATTTTTCTCTGGTGTGGGCCACACCAGGAGTTGCAGATGTTACATTGCCTGTTACGGGGGAAGGTAATCGTCGGGTTGGTCATTTTACGTTTCGTATGCAGGCGGCAGGGCTTATGCGGCATGTAAGTAACGGTCAGGTTACTTATACCAGTATATATGATGATGTGGAGGGGAACGGCCTGCCTGATAAGTCTCATATTATGAACTCAGGGCAGATTCCGGGATTACTCCAGCCGATGTTCAGTGGTGAAGGGCCAGACTGGTTGTCGGAAATATCAGTAAGTTCAGAGACAGGTGTAAGCCATTTCAGCGATACGTCTCTTCGTCAGATTGAAGGTGTTTATGGTGCCCGGGTTGTTGCGGACAGTGGTGAATTACATCTGCGGGGAGATAAAACAGAACGCTGGAATGTGTCCCTGCCAGTGAGTATTGAGTATCAGTAATGGGATAATTCTGTACTGAATATTATCAGGGTGCGGTAATGATATGAAAATAAGTATTTCAGTCATCATGGAATATTTGATTCTGATGATGGGACTCTGGTTTGTTGTGTGGTTGATTACGGACTGGTTGCCTCGTATTTGACAGAAAGTGAAATCAGAATGCTTTATCAGGGCTATGTATGAGATGTATACAAAAAGTCATAGCGGAAGAAAATGTTCTTTCAGCGGCCATACAGCGTATTGAATGGGTATTTTCAGCGTTTTCTTCAGTTTGCCTTTCCTTCTCAGGTGGAAAAGATTCCACCGTTCTTTTTCATCTCACTGCTGACATTGCCCGCAAGAAAAAACGTCGTTTCTCGGTACTGTTCATTGACTGGGAGGCTCAGTATCAGTGCACCATTCAGCATGTACTGAATATGCGGGAGCTGTACCGGGATGTGGTGGATACCTTTTACTGGGTTGCGCTGCCTCTGACCACCGTAAACGGTGTTTCCCAGTATCAGCCGGAATGGGTGTGCTGGGAGACCGGTGTGGAATGGGTACGCAGGCCACCGGAAGATGCCATTACGGATACTGAATATTTTCCTTTTTACCGTTACGCCATGACATTTGAGGAGTTTGTCCCGGCCTTTTCATCCTGGTTTGTGGCGGATAGATGTGGTGCGGCCATACTGACCGGCGTTCGTGCAGATGAGTCCCTTAACCGTTTTATGGCACTCACATCACAGAGCAAACTCCGTTATGCCGATGATAAACCCTGGACCACGGCATCGCCCGACGGGTTTTACTATACGATGTATCCGTTGTATGACTGGAAAGCCCGGGATATCTGGATATACAACGCCAGAACCCGGGCGGCTTATAATCCGTTGTACGACCTTATGTACCGGGCCGGAGTACCGTTACGAAATATGCGGGTCTGTGAACCTTTCGGTCCGGAACAGCGCAGAGGGCTCTGGCTTTATCACATTCTTGAGCCTGACACCTGGGCCAGAATGTGTGCCCGGGTTTCCGGTGCTGCCAGTGGGGCGCTTTATGCCAATGAAAGTGGTGCTTATTTTGCCCTGCGTAAGCGTATATCGAAGCCGGAACATCATACCTGGCGCAGTTATGCGATGTTTCTTCTTGATGCCATGCCGGAGAAAACGGCAGAGCATTACCGGAACAAGATAGCGGTTTATTTACGCTGGTATCAGACGCATGGTTATCCTGACGATATTCCGGATGAGCAGGAAAATGACATGGGAGGTCGTGATATCCCCTCCTGGCGCAGAATCTGTAAAACGCTGATTAAAAATGACTTCTGGTGCCGTACGTTATCTTTCAGCCCGAATAAGCCACGACACTATGAACGTTATCTGCAGCGAATGAAAGAAAGGAGGAAAGAGTGGGGAATACTGTAACGCTGGAGCAGGTTTCTGACATACTCATCCGGAATCTCTGTTCATGTGGTACGGATGAAGAGAAAATTAATGTTCTGAATCATCTGCGAAAGGTACTTCACCGGTTCAGTCCTTTTGTAGATGAGCCTGTTGACTGTGTGCTCTGGGTCAGGGCTGATGATGTTATTGCGAATGATTATAATCCGAACGTCATGGCCCCCTCGGAGAAGAAACTGCTGAAACAGTCGCTGGAAAAGGATGGTTTCACCCAGCCAGTGGTGGTGTCAGAGGAAAAGGAGCATTACCTGGTGGTGGACGGTTATCACCGTCAGTTACTGGGACGCGGGAGGAATGCGGATTCACGGTTAAAGGAGTGGTTGCCGGTGACCTGTATCAGGCAGGAGCGGAAAGGTGCTGCAGCACGTATTGCCGCCACCATCAGACATAACCGGGCAAGAGGAAAACATCAGATAACGTCAATGTCTGATATTGTCAGGGATTTATCGCGACTTGGCTGGTCAGATGAACGTATCGGAACAGAGCTGGGCATGGACCAGGATGAAGTCCTGAGACTGAAACAAATCAGTGGTCTTACTGAGTTATTTCAGGAGGAGGACTTCAGTCAGGCATGGACTGTTCGGTGACTATTATTGTTGAATTTTATTTTGAATTTACAGGTTTTATTTTGAGTCTTCACATTCATTATCCTGTGCAGGTACAGGATCCTGTTGCACAGAAACTGGAGGAAGCAGGATTCTGGCGAAGAGCTGCTACCCGTTGGTTAACTGTTATGGGAGATGTAGAGTATACAGAAGCACAACGGGAGTGGCTTCGGCAAAGGAGAGAATATTGTTTGATGCAGATCCCACAACTGGTGTTACCTGAAAAGCTGGATGTCAGCGAGGTAGCCAGGGCTGCTGATGCCACGTTGTTGAGAATGGGAATTACAAAATGATTATGCTTAGGTTTGTGCTCTTATTATTGGTATGCTTATGGATAAAAATATCCGTAATGTATAGAAGGTTTTCAGGAATAAATTATTTACAGTAACAGGGAGTGATTCGGGATGAATCTCTCGAATATAAACAAGGCGCCGGAGAAAACGAAGGTTAAAAATAAACTTAACTATATAAGTCTTATATTGTTGATGTGATATTTTTCCTCTATGTTACACAATAGCAGTAAATTAAAAAAAACGACTCCGGCTTGCCGGGATTGCGCTATTCATTAACACATCGCACTTTTGCAGTCGGCGTTCAAAAATAATTTGACAGCTATTCACCCACATCAACACATCCTGGTTAATGCAGATAGTTCGTTCACTTTCATATGTGGTTTAAGTTAAATTGAGTGTAAGCGTACAGCCTGAACCGTCTGGTCAGAATCTGACGAATTAGACAAAGTGGTGTCCACCAAATAAGTAGTGGGA
>NZ_PTRV01000043.1:0-6861 GCF_002965285.1 Escherichia sp. MOD1-EC5990
TTCATGGGAGTGTCCTCATGTGGTTTATGAAGACATTACTAACATCGCGGTGTATTAATCAACGGGGAGCAGGTCAAACCCTCCATGCCCCATGAAGATCCCCAAAGATGATTTTTTGACAAAGAGGATTTCCGATTTTGTGCTTTGATTATTTTTGATGGGTGTACTGAGCGGAACTGAATTTTCCTTTCCTTATTGCGACAGAGAACAAAACAACAGAACTTCTGATTTGATCGCTATGCTCACTAGGCTGATCTGGCAAAAACGTAAAACAGCCCTCGGCCCTTGCCATTACTGGCTTCATGGAGGATCTGAGCAGAAAAAGGATTCTTTACGCATTTGGTTTTTCCCGCAATAATGCGGGATAAGACAACAAAAGGATCCGCGCGCTGCGATTTATTGTCATGGCAGGATCGGCCCGTCAGGTGCAAAATACCTGTATCCATAAACAGTGCGTGCGTTACGTGAAAAATAACTCATGAACAGCATCATTCCCCTGCAGAATTCACCAGAACGCGTTTCCCTGTTACCCATTGCGCCGGGGGGGGATTTTGCAACAGCGCTCTCCCTGAGAAGAATGCCCCCCCCCACAGGGGCCACACCGGCCTACCTGCTGGCCCCGGAAGTCAGTGCCCTTCTTTTCTATATGCCGGATCAGCGTCACCATATGCTGTTCGCCACCCTCTGGAATACCGGAATGCGTATTGGCGAAGCCCGGATGCTGACGCCGGAATCATTTGATCTGGATGGTGTAAGACCGTTTGTGCGGATCCTGTCCGAAAAAGTGCGTGCGCGACGCGGACGCCCGCCAAAAGATGAAGTGCGCTAGGTTCCGCTGACAGATATAGGCTATGTCAGGCAGATGGAAAGCTGGATGATCACCACCCGGCCCCGTCGTCGTGAACCATTATGGGCTGTGACCGACGAAACCATGCGCAACTGGCTGAAGCAGTCTGTCAGACGGGCCGAAGCAGACGGGGTACACTTTTCGATTCCGGTGACACCACACACCTTCCGGCACAGCTATATCATGCACATGCTCTATCACCGCCAGCCCCGGAAATCCCGGAGACTAAACTTCCTGAGAAAGAGGTAAACAGGATGACTAAAAATACTCGTTTTTCCCCCGAAGTCCGTCAACGGGCAGTTCGTATGGTTCTGGAAAGTCAGGGCGAATATGACTCACAATGGGCGGCAATTTGTTCCATTGCTCCAAAGATTGGCTGTACGCCAGAGACTCTGCGTGTCTGGGTCGCCAGCATGAGCGGGATACCGGGGGCGGTGATGGTGGGCTCACCACCGCTGAACGTCAGCGTCTGAAAGAGCTTATTATGCTTCCATCGGAAACAATGATCTGGCAGCCTGAGTTCACAGATAAAACACTCTCCAGGAAACCCGGGGCGGTTCACAGTGAGCACATCACTCACTGTACCTGTTAATATAAACTGTAGTCAGTAAAAGAGCGCTCTTCACTGACTACAGTTTATGTTCAGCGGGATTTGAAGAGTTTTTCCAGGTCATCCAGCGTGATGCCCAGTTTTTCAAGCAGGGCAAGCTTTTCTGCCATCTCCGGACTGACTTTTTCCGCAGGTGAAGGTGGCAACGGATTTTCCTTACTCTCATCATTCGGCGCTTTTAACCGGGGACGCCGGTAGTGAATACAGAAGAGTTTTGTCCGTCCCCGCTGGATCTCCGTGTAATCAAGATATCCAATCTTGCGCAACTGCTCCATTGCCCGTCTGACCGTCTGGTTCTGGGAAAATACCGGAGACTTCAGATTGAGGCGTGCACGCAGCCGCGCCAGCGATATCGGTGCCGGATCCCGGGGCAGGCTCTCTATAAAGGTGTAGAGTGCCTGGGCGGACTCCCGTCGCTTCAGGGCATTAATCGCCTTAAGCTGGAGAAGGACCTTTCTGTCAAACTGGTACAGTTCAAAAAGGCGGGGATCAGCCTGTAACTGAACAATATCCCGTTCAGTATCGTAGTAGGCTGACTGTACCAGATGGGTGATGTATTCCCGGGTGTGCTTCTCATCGGTACGGGAAAACGAAATCACGGTACCGGCAATGCGCTTCAGGGAAGGGCTGATGCGCTCACGCAGCCTGCGGGATGACTGGCTTGAAGGTATACCACACAGTTTTGCAAACTCGACAAAAGGCAGTTCAACTTTGTCACCAGTCACGTTATGGCGGGCAAAAGAATGAATGATCCCCACCCAGGTCTTGAAATCGTTATCCATATCCAGGCGGGGGCCGGTGATCTCAACCTTATCAAATCCCTCAGCACGGGCCAGGGAAAGACGCGTCAGCTCTTCCGTGGCATCAGTACGTGATAGTGTATTTTTTTTACTGTTCTTCAGTGATTTAAGGGTCGGTACAAAGACGCCCAGACGCATCAGCGCCACAGGTTGTACGGTGTTGTTATTATTTGGTGTCAGTGTCACCAGCTCACCGGACGACTTATCCACCTCGCCGAACAGTTTTTTGATGTCTGAATTTTCGTTTTCCAGAAAGCCTCCAGCCTGTGGACAGTAAAAGAATAAACAGCAAATCGAGTGTCAGAACCCCGTCAACTGACTGAAGAAAACCTTGCAGTCTGTATTTAACAACTGAGTCTGGCGTACTGGCTATAGTTTATGTCATAAACTTACTGCAGTATATGCATTACTGAATACAGCTTATTATTAACTTGTTACAGTTTATCAGTAACATGCCACAGCTTATGTGATCACTGTCCCGGACCATTAATGACAAGATTTACAGCGATATGGGGATCTTTAATGGATCCTTTGTTGATCATTCATGGATCTGTTTACTGGATCGAGCCTATGGATATGTGGATAAATCATTCCGGAAAACAACATGCACTACCGATTATGAAGGCTTCAGGGCGTACCTGCTCACTGTAACTACAGATATATTGCGCTTCCTCGCCGGTTCGCGGGCTTTGCCCGGTCACCGGTCTGCGGCGAGCACAGTTTTTTCTGATGTCTGTCTTTACAGGTAATTTTTGACGAAATCTGCCGTACTTCCTGAGCGTACGGTCATATCCGAAGTACACTTCATATGTATGTTTCAATGCCAGGGATTGTGTATTGTAGTGGATCACAAAATCAGGACACCGGGATAACCTGTTTCCACTTTTCTTCATGTAAGCAAGGCGGTAAACCATCGTTGTTCGTGTGAGGTCGATAAACGTTGTAATAACCATTAATCCACTGGTTTCTATCGCGTACCGCATGGCTAACTTTCGGAAGCCATTCACTTTTAAGGCTGCGAAAGACTCTTTCCATCGGCGAATTATCCAGGCAATTCCCTCTGCGACTCATACTTTGCATTACCCCATAACGCCAGAGTAACTTTCTGTATTTATTGCTTTTATCTCATTCTTTCGCTGGCAAGATGATAAACGTCACTGCGCTCACGTTTACCCACAGCTACAACAGCGATAATTAATTGTTCGTCAATCACCTGATAGACCAGGCGAAAACCTGACGCACGTAATTTTATTTTGTAGCAGTCCTTTATCCCGCGCAGTTTTGCGGAAGGAATATGCGGATTGTCACAGCACTTTTTTAGCTTTTTCGCAAACTGTTGCTGAATAGCCTTATCCAGTTTTTGCCACTCTTTCAGCGCATCTTCCCTGAATTTTACCTGATACCTCATAGGTATTTATCCAGGTCTACATCATGCAGCGGTTGGTTGCTGCGTTCGGCTACCAGTTTAACCAGCTCCTGATCGTCCAGGGCATCGAGCATCTTTTCGTACAGCTCTGCGGGTACACAGTAGAAAGCAGGCTGATTACGGTTCAGGATAGCGACCGGGAAACCATCACCGGCGCTGACTGTCGCCATCGGGTTTTTCTTCAGCTCGCTGACACTGGCGCTTGTATCACTGAGAATAATGTTAGGCATAGGCCACCTTTCAAGACTGTTTAACCAGTCTCAAAGATACTCCTTACATGACCTGTTAACAAGTCTTTTGTTGTTTTTTGTACAGACGGACAGAATCACCTGAACGTCCAGGTAGTGCGGGAATTAAACAAGGGGCGTAAAAAAGGCGCGCTTGCGCAGCCTGATAGTGGCATTCAGCGCTGAGAGAGCCGAACCCACTCGATGATCTCGTTAAGCTGGTCGTTATCCAGTTCCGCGCAGTTCGCAAAAATCGCTTCCGCCACGCCGCCCATACCTTGTTGTCCGTTGTCAGTAAGAACTTGCCGCCCCGTTGATGTGACAAACTGTTGAGCCTTGATTTCCATCATATTATCCCTGTTTGAGCGCTTTGCCGTGGCATCACTATACCTGGGGAGATCTCGCGTTGCCAGCAGAACTGGACGGAATAACCTGAACGTCCATTCTGGCATGGCATCAATGAATGCCCGTTCTATGCCAGAGGTGGGCGTCACCCACCCGTATCCTAATATGATACTCTAACGCGCCCAACGGTCTTGTCTACCCCCTCGCCTGCTCAGAGACAATGTCTAACTATGCGGTTTGATGTGAATGGTGACTTGCAATGTACAATAATTTGATGATAATGCAAAATATATTGTACATTTTTCATGTTTGTGTACAGTGCGATTGAAATTTGTACGCAATATATGGGCAGGGAATCTATCTCAGAGGAAAACTATGAAACGAGATTACGGTAGTGTCGGTACCATAGCGCTCAGAGCAAGTGCTCTACTTCAGGCCATGAGTCGGGATATTGAGGAGCAAAGAAAAGAATTCAATCTGACAGAGTATCATCAAACATATACTCGTAATGCGGTCGCAAAATTGCCGAAGCTGAGCCGACGCATCGTAGAACTGGCCGTTAAAGAAATGGAAGAAAGTGGCTATGAATTTAATAAAAAGCGGGTAGGCAACGTCGAGCAATATGCATTAACAATTCAGAACGTTATTGATATTTACGCTCACCGACAGATACCAAAATATCGTGATGTTCATAAAGAACCTTACGTAATTTTTGTCGTCAACTTGAAAGGTGGGGTTTCAAAAACCGTCAGCACGGTAACGCTGGCGCATGCACTACGAGTACATCCGGATTTGCTGCGTCATGACCTTCGTATCCTTGTGATCGACCTTGACCCGCAGGCGTCCAGCACTATGTTTTTGGACCATACCCATAGTATTGGTACTGTCCTTGAAACTGCCGCCCAGGCAATGCTAAATAATCTCGATGCTGAAACACTGCGAGAAGCGGTTATCCGACCCACTATGATTCCTGGCGTTGATGTCATCCCTGCTTCTATTGATGACGGCTTCGTAGCAAGCCAATGGGAGTCTTTGGTTACTGAACACCTTCCTGGTTTTAAGCCTTCTGAAGTACTCAGGAAAACCATCATTGACCGTATCGCTGATGATTATGATTTTGTCTTTATTGATACTGGCCCTCATCTTGATCCATTTCTTCTCAATGGCCTGGCTGCGAGTGATTTACTTCTCACCCCTACTCCCCCGGCGCAAGTTGATTTCCATTCAACTCTCAAATATTTGACTCGTTTACCTGAAATGCTAGAACGTTTGGAAGAAGAAGGCGTTGAGCCCCGCCTGAGTGCGAGTATAGGGTTTATGTCCAAAATGACCAGTAAGCGCGATCACGAAACTTCCCATAGCCTGGCTCGTGAAGTGTATGCGAGTAATATTCTTGACTCATCGCTTCCGAGACTGGACGGGTTCGAACGATGTGGTGAATCTTTTGACACTATCATCAGTGCTAACCCTGTTTCGTATCCAGGAAGTGCAGAGGCATTGAAAAAAGCTCGTACCGAAGCGGAACGATTTACTAAAGCCGTTTTTGACCGCATTGAATACATTCGGGGAGCATCCAAATGAAAAAGGTTTTAGCTCGAGGGCGAGTTCTCGGCAATAGCAATTCAGAGTTCGCTCGCATGCTTGAAGGTGACGGAGAGATCAAAACGTTTACTCTTAAGTCTGGGAAACAAGCAAAATTCATTAAAACGGTTGTATTAAGCGGAGATATAGAATCTAAAACGTTCGTTGATGCATCTGTTAATGGACGTGATCAGACTATGCTTTCGCGTGAGTCAGTTAGTGACATAACTCGCACGATTAAACTTCAGCAATTTTTTCCGGCTATTGGTCGGGAAGTAGATGGACGAATTGAAGTATTAGACGGTACGCGTCGTCGCGCTGCCTGTATCTATAACAACGTAAAATTCGAAATACTGGTTACAAAAGACAGTATTGATATTGCCGACGCGAGACAGCTTGCAAAAGATATACAGACAGCCAGAGAGCATAGCCTCCGAGAACTAGGAAAACGCCTTGAAGTTACTTATGGGGCAAGTATGACAAAAGAAGAGATCGCTCAGGCTGAAAGCATCTCTCCGGCAAAAGTAACACGCGCATTTCAGGCGGCATCAGTACCGGATGAAATGATCTCTGTATTTCCGGTAATCAATGATATTTCGCTGTCGGACTATCAATTTTTGTTGAAACTGTCTGAAAAGGCAACCAACAAAAAAATGTCAGTGGAAGAGTTTATGGATAGAGTTCGCCAAAAACTGATGGCTTTACCTGACTATCCAACAATTGAGAAAAGCAAAATCCTGGCGGTCTTCAGGTCTGAAGGAAAATTGCTTACAGACCGGCCTGTAAAAACAGTTGAAACTGAGAAGTTGAAAGAGTTTTCTGATCGTAACCAATTTGCCAGAAAGAAGAGTGACCCCAGAAAGCGTCTTGTTGTTTATGAGTTCTCCCGCATATCTAATGAGGTGCAGTTAGAAATCGATGAGGCTATAAAAAACATTCTAAGAAAACTGCCTGAATAGGGTATGCCGGGTTAATATCAGGATGCCAAATGGCATCCTTTTTGTGCACAGAACCCCCAGCTAGGC
>NZ_PTRV01000044.1:0-8224 GCF_002965285.1 Escherichia sp. MOD1-EC5990
TCCATAAATTAACCTTCATTTGATGCTGGATTGAACATATCAAAATCAGGCAATTACACAAATCTATGTACAGGCTCAGCGTGGTGCACTGCTATACGGGCTGATCGGCACCTGCCGTCTGAACGGTATCGATCCGGAAGCGTATCTGCGCCATATTCTGAGCGTACTGCCGGAATGGCCCTCCAACCATGTTGACGAACTCCTGCCATGGAACGTGGTTCTCACCAATAAATAAGCGTCAATACGGTGCTCCGTTGACGCTTACACATGGGGTTACTTTACAGAAATCCATCATATGTATACTGGTGCTGTAAATATCACATAGTCTGGATGCTAAAGTGCCGCTGATCCTTCACGTCTCATCCACTGTCAGTAAAGTATCGTTCAGCGCCCCTCCTCGGGAGTGGTACTTTCATTGATCTGTATTCTCACAGTAATTGGGGTTCTACGCCGGAACCCCAGATTTTTTCGGTTGTTTTTTTCTCACTGATTATTCAGTAGTTTTATTCCATCAGCCCGCAATTGACCATCCGGTGAAATATGTCGGTACAGCGTTTGGCGGGTTATACCAAGCTCCTGACATAACCTACTGACTTTTGTCTCAGGGTGTCCCATTGATGCCATTGCAAAACGTAATTTCACAGGTGTCATTTTGTAAGGCCGTCCCCCTTTTCTTCCCCGGGCTCTTGCTGAAGCCAGACCTGCAACTGTGCGTTCTGCAATGAGTTCACGTTCAAATTCAGCCAGTGCTGCAAAAATACCAAATACAAGTTTACCGGCAGGTGTTGTCGTATCGATAGTTGCGCCATGTCCCGTCAGTACCTTTAATCCGATCCCCCTTCCGGTCAGTGTATGCACAATATTGATTAAATGACGCAGATCTCGTCCAAGACGATCCAGTTTCCATACAAGTAGTGTGTCTCCAGGACGTAAAGCTTTCAAACAGGCAGAGAGTCCGGGGCGTTCTTCCTGTTTGCCTGATACCCGGTCCTCATAAATATGAGTCACCTCAACCCCTGCACTGATTAATGCATCACGTTGTAAATCATTCGTTTGTGAACCATCTGCTTTTGAAACCCGCATATACCCTATTAACATGTTACACCTGTCACATATACGTTCGATTAAGTGACATTCTTGTTTTTACGTTTACATCTGTCAATAAATGTCATATTACCTGTCACTTAAACTATGGTGCGTAAAGGGTGTGTTTGTTAATAATGTGACAACAACCACGGTGGTATGACTATAAGGAACCTTGAGGATGGTAGATAAAAATAAACTCCTCAGTATTCTTTCTGGAGCTGAGCAGGAAGCGTTGTACGGGCTACCTGATTTTGATGATGCACAGAGGCTGACATTTTTGGCTATGGATGAATCCGAACTGGCGTTAGCTTGTAGCCGTCGGGGACTTCACGCTCAAATTTATTGCATCCTCCAGATTGTTTATTTTAAGGCCAAACATCTGTTTTTTCGTTTCGGGTGGAAAGATGTTAAGGATGACTGCGATTTTATCCTGCGCCGTTATTTTGGCGGTGCGTCTCTTCCGGATGAGTTTCCTACTAAGTATGAACGCTATGCCCAGCGGGAAAAAATTTGCGCGCTGTATGGCTACCGTCCTTGGTCATCGGCTTTGTCCTCACAACTCGAAGAACAGGCCATTCACATTGTCCGCCGTGATATAACACCCGGCTTTATCGCCACAGAGCTGATTATCTGGCTTAACGCGCATAAAATCATCAGACCCGGTTACACCACACTCCAGGAACTGGTGAGCCGGGTACTTTCTGATGAGCGGCAGCGGCTGGAGCGTATTCAGACGGAACACCTGGATGAGCCGACTATTGCTGAACTGGATAAGCTGATTGAACGGGATGACACGCTTTCCCGGCTTGCTGTTCTCAGGCAGGATGCACGGGACTTTGGCTGGCGTCAGATGCGCAATGAACGGGAAAAGAGGGCCGTCCTGGAACCACTACACCATAAAGCCTGTGAAATTCTGCCTGTACTGAATATTTCTCAGCAAAACCTTCTGTATTATGCCAGTCTGGCAAATTTCTATACCGTTTACGATCTTCGTAAACTGAAACCCGGGCAGACCCGCCTTTATCTGCTGTGCTATGCATGGATTCGTTACCGGCAGTTCAGCGACAACCTGGTGGATGCGATGTTTTTCCATATGAAACAGCTTGAGGATGAAAGCCGCAATATGGCCAAAAAACTTCTGGCTGAAGTACAGGAAAAACACCGTCGTGAAACGTCTAAAATCGGTCGTCTGTTGTCACTTTACGTTGATGACAGTGTTCCTGATCCCACCACCTTTGGTGAAGTCCGTCAGCGGGCCTGGAAAATCATGCCCCGGGAAGCACTGAAAAGTACGGCACAGCGCATGAGTGTGAAACCCGCCGGTAAACTGGCGATGCAATGGCAGGTTGTGGATGGTATGACAGCATTAATCCGGCGTAACCTGAGGCCATTATATCTGTCACTTGACCTCACCAGCATGGTCCGGGACAGCCCGTGGGTTAAGGCGCTGAACTGGCTCAGAGTGGTGTTCAACAAAAAGCAGACTCTTTCTCAGCGCCCTCTGGGGGAGTGTCCACCGGAAACACTTCCCTCACGATTGCACCCGTATCTGCTGGAATCAGGCGAAGAGGGGGAAACTGTCAGGCTGAATGCCGGGCGTTATGAATTCTGGCTCTACCGACAAATCAGAAAACGCTTTCTGTCCGGCGAAATTTACCTTAATGACAGCCTCCGGCACCGCCATCTTTTAGATGAATTGGTTGCAGAAGGTGAACAGTCTGCGGTTCTGGCTGAAATGAAAATCCCCTTTCTGCAAAAGCCCATAAAAGCACAGTTAAAGGCACTGTCAGGCGAACTACACCGACAATGGAAAGCGTTTAATCGTGAGCTGAAACAGGGAAAGCTGAAGCATCTGGAATACGACACAGAAACGCGGAAGCTGAACTGGCATAAATCGGTAGTCAGTCGTTATAAAGAACAGAACCGACGTTTTTACGGGCAACTGCCGTTCTGTGATATTACAGACGTTTTCCGTTTTGTTAACGAACAGTGCCGGTTCCTCTCCGTCATGAAACCATTACAACCCCGTTATGCCAAAAAAGAAGCAGATACAGACAGTCTGACGGCTGTCATCGTTGCTCAGGCCATGAATCATGGCAACCATGTCATGGCGCGAACCAGTGATATTCCATACCATGTGCTGGAAAGTACGTACGAACAGTACCTTCGTCAGGCATCACTGCTCGCGGCCAATGACTGCATCACTGATGCCATAGAGAAGCTGCCCGTTTTTCCGCTCTATTCGTTTGAGCCGGATACCCTTTACGGCGCTGTGGATAGGCAGAAATTTGGTGTTGAACGACCAACAGTGAAAGCCCGACACTCACGTAAATACTTTGGCCGCGGTAAAGGCCTGGTTGCCTACACTCTGCTGTGTAACCATATCCCGATCAACGGATACCTGATTGGCACGAATGATTACGAAGGACATCACGTTTTTGATATCTGGTACCGCAATACATCTGTAGTGAAACCGGTGGCCATCACCGGGGATATGCACAGTGTTAACAAGGCAAATTTTGCGATACTGCACTGGTTTGGCCTTCGTTTTGAGCCTCATTTTACTGACCTGAACCGGCAGTTACAGGAGCTGTACAGCACCAGGGAACCGTCGGTCTATAAAAAATGCATGATTCAGCCAGCCGGTCGGATTGACCTGGAGCTTATATCCCGGGAGAAAAGCAATCTTGATCGCATCGTTGCCACGCTGGGTCTGAAGGAAATGACACAGGGAACGCTGATCCGTAAGTTATGTACATATACAGCAACCAATCCGACAAGGCAGGCAGTATTTGAATATGACCGTCTGATTCGCAGTATTTATACGCTGAAATATCTGCGCGACCCGCAAATGGAACGCAATATTCGCCGTTCCCAGAACCGGATAGAGTCTTCTCACCAGTTACGTGCAGCAGTGGCCAAAGTTGGTGGAAAGAAAGAGTTAACCGGAAAAAACGATATAGAAACGGGAACAGTAATCAGTGCGGTCGCCTGATCTCCAACACGATCGTTTATTACAACTCGGCGATCCTGTCACGTTTGCTGAGGCGACAGGAAACAGAAGGTAATGAAAAGGCCATTGAGGCTCTGACCAGGATATCACCAGTAGCCTGGCAACACATTTTGCTGAATGGGCATTATACCTTTCAGAACAGTAATGAACTTATTGATCTGGATACATTGGTAGCCGGTTTAAAACTGGGATAACGGAAAAATCTGGGGTTCCGGCGTAGAACCCCGGTATCATATGAAACAACAGAGTGCCGCCTTCCATGCCGCTGACGCGGCATCTGTAATGCGTCAATACATTTGTCATTACATCTATTCGCGTATATACTGCCTGTCTATTTTATTACCGGAGCACTATCATGAGTACTGTTCAAATTCGTGTAGATGAAGAACTGAAGAAAAATGCCTGGCAGGTCTTCGAAAAGCTCAACCTTTCACCTTCAGAGGCCCTCCGCCTTTTTCTCCGTTATGTGGCTGAAAATGAAAAACTTCCTTTCAGCGAAGTGTCTGTTGTGGTCAGTGACAATGATGAGGATGAAGATATTCTGAATATTGTCAGAGAACGGCTGAAAAATCCTGCCAGACGCATCAGGGTGAATATTGATGACCTTTAATATCGACTTCGATGAAAGAGCCTTTAAAGAGTGGAAGAACCTGGACAAGACAATACGTGACCAGTTTAAAAAGAAACTCAGGAAACTACAGCATAATCCCTATACTGGTGCTACCAGGCTTCATGGTGACCTGGCTGGATGTTTTAAAATAAAACTAAGAGCATCTGGGTTTCGGCTTATTTATAAGGTCATTGATGAGGAAATTGTTATATGGGTGATTGCTGTAGGTAAACGAGAGCGGAGTAACGTTTATAATATCGCCAGTGAACGAATGAGATAACAGGGGACCGCCTGGAATTCGGAAAACATCCCACACCAAGACTATTTTTTAACCAAATCGTTTTTGGTGATCGCCAGAATAGCGAGGCTACAGCGGTTTTTGTGTCCGAAACCAACCGTTTTCGGACATTGTTAAACAGATATGTCCGAAAGTCAGCGAAATCACTTTCTTCTTTGTAAAATTTGGTGTGTAGTGCCTCTGGCAAAATCTCTGATTTCACGTAGCGCTCTGCCAGTAACTATCTGTGGTTAATGATCCACGTTTGGTGATGCAACAGGAGTTTTGTATAACTCGCCAGAACAGTGGTGTTTAGGAAACTTCTGTATTCAGATGAAAACACATCTGCCTTCCGATATCTCATATATTTATAGCCACGCACTATTTATGTGTTTAATTTCAGATAGAGGCACAGAAGGGAAAAAATATCCTTGAGTGCCCCATAATCCAGTATTCATTGATAACCCATTGTAATAGATGTTTTCTACGCCTTCAGCTATAATATTTGGGCATGATTTTTTTAAATTATTAATAATTCCCTCAAAATATGGTTTGTCTATATTTTTCTGAAAAAATAATTTGTCAAGTTTTATGGCGTGATATTTATTTTTCATCGCTGTGTGCATGGTGCTATTCCTACTACCAAAATCATCAAGCCAGATATACTCTGTAAGAGAGCAAAGAAAAGGTATAACATCATTGTTCTGAGTTAGCTCAGGATATGTTTCTGATATTTCAAGTGCTATAAATTTATTTTCGGATATTGTTTTTTGAATTTCATTATCACAACTAATATATAGGCAGGTTTCGTAATCAACATTAACAGAACACAGTATTCCATGATGTTCGAAAAAATCCCTGTGATTAATTATTTCTTTTATTTGAGACTTAAGTAGATTGATTTTCATTGTGGTTGTAAACATGCTTAAAACTCTCTGCGTAGAGAGAGGAACTCCAGTTTTAGAATAAAATCTACTCAATACTTCAACAGCAATTAGTTTGTTAATGTTTGTGGATATTATTGGTTCTGCAATGTAAATTACTTCCATATATACTCCACCTTAAAATAGATTTGTCGAGGATGATTTATGACTAAACATATACTATATGTCATGTTAACATTCTTTCCTAACTTTTTTATAAGTATTATTCATCTAGATGTAGTTCAGGGATTTTCAATTTAGATAAACAAAAAATGTGATGTACATCAATAAATTTATATTTCACGCATGTGCTTGATTTCTGTTTCTGTATCTATCTATTCTTTAAAAAAAGCCTTTTGAGAAGGATAGTGGCTATGTTCGGAGTGTGTTACTTTATTCTCATAAAGAAACCAATAAATTTTCAGTTTCTTAAGGATTTCCTGATATTAAACTATGGTGATGTTCTGTTGCTTAAGCATTCAGAAAGAGATTTTTTGCAGAGCTATTCAGATAAATATCTGGAAATTGAACTTAACGAAGATACCGTTAGAAACTATTTATCGTGTTACAACCACTGCGAGAAACAGTTTCTGGATAAACCCCCCTGCATATTAAGGAAAAGCTTTGCTTATCCAGATTTATTAATAAGTATGATAGATAATATAAATTCACAAAATCATATACATCCAAATTTTAAGGATGCAATATGTTTTTCATTGCTCTCAGTATTTAGTGATGTAGCAAACTTAAGAGCATTCCTCACATCAGGAATGCCTACGTTTTCAGGAAAAGTTCGAAGCATTTTTCTTTCAGATGTTTCTAAACACTGGAAATTGAGAGATTTAGCTGATTATCTTTACATGAGCGAGAGCTTAATAAAGAAAAAACTATTTTTAGAAAACACTTCTTTTAGTAAAATATTACTTGATACCAGGATGTCGCTTGCCATTAAATTGCTAAAGCAAAATCATCCGATAAAATATGTGTCTGAAATGTGTGGGTTTAGTAGTACATCGTACTTTGTATGCCTTTTCAGACAATACTATGAGTGTACACCACGTAAATATCTAAAACATTAGAGAACACCTGTCTTTACTTCCTTATTTTACCAATGATTTCAGCTAAGAGATTTTGAGCGAATGTCCGTTAATCGTTCCTCTTACGGACATGTTCAGTTTGGGATCAGTATGACAACTCGTGGCAAAACAACTGGTAAAAGTGAACGACTGTCTGTTTTAAATAATGCTGAACAGGAAGCTTTGTATGGCCTCCCTGATTTCGATGACGCACAGCAGCTGGAATTTCTGACCATGGATGAATTCGATAAAACCCTGGCGTTTCTTGAAGCTATCGTTAATGCAGATGATGAAACAACGATTGGTGTGATTCGCCCTTTTGCTGACGACCTGGACGCTGTCCGGTTTAACCGTAACAAAATCAACCGGCAGCTGAGCAAACTCGACCTTGCCTCTCCAGCGCTGGAGCCTGAGGTAATTTGGCTGGGGCGTCGTCGCTGACAGCTTCTATAAAGGTATACGTTTTCAATATGTCCTTCAGTTACCCGGAAAAATATCTATAAACCTCCATAAATCGGTGTTTATGGATTATTCTTAAAATCTCTATAATGTTTAAAGACATTCCGGAGGTTTCACATGCAATATGCCTACATCAGGGTGAGCTCAGCCGACCAGAATACAGCACGTTAGGAAGAGGCATTGTTAAAGGCGGGTTTTCAGCCAGATAAAATTTATGTTGAACATGCCAGTGCTAAGGATACAAACCGACCGGAGTTGCAGAAGCTCCTTGAGTAACTGCGCCCGGGAGATACGCTTCTTGTCCATTCCATCGATCGCCTTTGTCGGAATATGATGGATATGTGTGCTGTAACAACCAGGCTTCGGGAGATGGGCGTTACCCTTATTTTTCTGAAGGAACAGCTTACGTTCAATGCTGGAATAAGCAATCCAATGCAGGAGTTACAGTTGCACATGATGTCTGCATTCAGTCAGTTTGAACGTGCTTTACTGAAAGAAAGGCAGGCTGACGGTATTCTGGAAAGCAGTAAACGATATCTCTGGCACGGTAATGTGATCCTACCCACGTAATATGGACACAGGCCTAAGCGAGGTTCTTGTTTTCAAATTGTTCCGGACTGAGGCCGCCACACCAACTGTGCCGCCGCCACCGATTGTAATCACATTCGATATAATTAAACACCGTTGCCCGGGTAATGACTCCAACTTATTGATAGTGTTTTATGTTCAGATAATGCCCGATGACTTTGTCATGCAGCTCCACCGATTTTGAGAACGACA
>NZ_PTRV01000045.1:0-5989 GCF_002965285.1 Escherichia sp. MOD1-EC5990
CCACCATCTCTTCACAAGCTTATGCTTATTACATGCAAAACGTCCCGTTTTGCATCTTTGTGCCTACGGCACACCGTGATCTTTCCCTAGCATATCGCCCTGACGCGCCGCTGGTTTTACGCTCATGGTATCTCCTTAAATTATTTTGGGCTGTATTCTGGCACCATAGACTCTGATTTATCACCAATACTCAAAACACCATTAATCAGAAAAATCAGCATCTACATATAATTAATTAGAATAATTCAATAAATTATTTTTCTGCCATTATTGACTTGGCTTTTTATTGAATGAAATAAAAGAAAAAATCATCACCTAAAAATTTAATAGACGTTTCTTGTTACTATATGCGCATCATCAACCAAACGCCCGGAACTATCTGTTTCCTCATGATCAGATACACACATTTCTGGTGCATATCCTGAAAAATCAGAAGTCGCATTCGGATAATTTGTGACATCTAATCTTAATTTAAAACTATATATCTCCCAAAATAATTCAGGAGATCTTTCAGGCAAAAAATCATAAATATCAATAAGTATCTTCATCCCCCTTACACGGAACTCCCTCCTGTGTCCATATAACGGATGATCTTTACATCCACCAATGATTTGGGACAGAAAAAATCTTGCTCGTGTTTCTGTTACTCCCCAATTAGCAACAGGTTGAAAAATTTCAGAACCATCTTTCACACTAAAAAATTTACATTGGTAAAAGCCTGAAAACGTACCATATTCTCCAATATATTTTTCTGATTCATTATAATCCATGCAAACAAAAACATATTCAATATCTCCATTTTTTGCCATAACATCATGGATAATAAATGGATTGTTTTGTGATACAGAGAAAATACTATGTACGTTCTGCACTTCAACATTTAAAGCCCATATATCACTGGGAAAGAAAATCAAACATATCAAATACAACCAAAATTTCATTATTGCGTACCACTCGGACAACTCATATCATCAGGTATAGTAATTATTACATCTTGAATGCCCATATCCTTCTCTAGCCCTGGTATTTCAAGAATCAACTTTCCGGGATTTTTATCCATTAACTTTTGCTGAGGGTTTATATTATTTCTACGCAAAGCCGAATCATCAACGATGTCCCTGACACAACTAAACAGCTGAGTACCATCAGCTTTTAATTTTCCGCTAATAGAATTTATTTTATTTCTGGCAGATGGTTTATCCCTAAATCCCCATTGAGAAGGGATAATTGCTGTCGAGTCAGTTGTTACTCCGTATTTATCCAAATTTGAAGGACTAGTGTTATATCCACCACCTTTCCCAACTAGTCTCGAATTTCCTTGTAATACTCGTGCGCTGCCTATACATTCTTTTAACCCCAAAGGATCTATATACCCCACAGGATCCAGCGGATACGCATACAGGTTCCAGCCCCCCTTCAGCCCTATCGGATCCTGGGTAATATACCTCCCCTGCAACGGGTCATAGTACCGGTGATGGTTGTAATACAGTCCCGACTCCTCATCATACTGCTGCCCCGGCAGACGGAGTGACTGTTGCAGGTGCAGCGTGCTTTCCTCTCCCAGCAGGTTTCCCCACTCGTCATACTCCCCCTGCCACGCCGTTTCCCCTTCCGGGCTGATGAGCGCCTGCGGCAGCCCACGGTGGTCACAGTGGTAAAGATGAAGTTTCCTCTCCGGGATGTATTCCGCCTCCATCTGCGCCGCCATCTGTTCCGCCGTCAGCCCGCACTGCGCAAGCCACTGCTGGCTTTCCTCACTCACCGCGCCCGTGCGCAGCTCCCGCTCCAGCCTTCCCAGCATCACCGCCAGCTCCGCCGGTAGCGTCACCCCCGTGTCCTCCTGCAACACCTCCGCCAGGCTACGGTGCCGCGCCTTCGCCTGTTCGCCATTCTCTGTTTCGATTCTGATGAGCGGCGTGAAGCTCCCCGGCTGGTACACCGTCTGGATACGTGTGGTGCCGGTCTGTACCGTCGTCAGCCTGTCACCGTCCCACCCGTACCAGGTCACCTCCGGTTTACGCGACAGCGACATCCACCCCGTCAGGTCACGCTCCCGCCGCCACACCCGTTTCCCCGTCCTGCGGCCCAGCGGGTCATACAGGTAGCGGCTTTCGACCAGCGGCTCACCATGCTGTATCCGCGTGTAGAACACCAGCCGGTGCTGGCTGTCGTAGTGATAGTGGTGGGTCCGCTCGTCGTCCGTCCGTATCACCCCTTCCGGGATGCGGTCCGTCTTCTCCGTCAGCCTGCCGTATTCATCGTAGCGGTAGACATAGTGCGCATCTTCCGCGATGCGGTTATCCGGCCACGCCGTGAGCGTGCTGTCCGGGTGCAGTTCCGGGTCCGGCAGCCGGTTTCCTGCCGGGTCCGTCGCATACGGGATATCAATGTCCAGGTTCGCCGCCGTGGTGTGGACGCCCGTCAGCCTTCCCGTGTCGCTGTAACGGTACGCCCGGCTCTCCTGCGGGCCGCTGATGCGGATTAGCTGTCCGTTGTCGTTCCAGTCGTAGTCACGGTCAAGCTGCGGAAGGTTCAGGTGCCTGCTCTGGAGCTGCCCTGTGAGGGTGTACGCCGTGGCCTGTTCGTACCCCTCTGTACTGCCCACTCCGTTACCGAAGCTGCGGGCCGTCTCGCGGTGCAGCCTGTCCCGCGTGTACTCGACCAGCGGTGTTCCGCCCAGCTTCATCCCCGCAAGATAACCGCTGCCATACGTCAGCCACTCCACCGGCGGCAGGCCGTCCGGCTCCTGACGGGTCGCCAGCCCCTGTTCGCTGTACGCGTGCCTTGTCTCATGCTCCCACAGTATCTCCCCCGTCTCCGGGTTCTCCACCGTCTGCCGTTCGCCCGTCAGGCGGCCTTTATCGTCATAGCCGTAGTGGACCGACACGCAGTGGCCTTCACTGGTATGGCTGATGGTGGTTAACCACCCGTGCTCATCATACTGCCACTGCTCTGCCGGGTCGCCGTTCACCGTCCGGTGCGTGATGCGGTCCGAAGCATCATAGTGCCAGAGGGTGATAAGCCCCTCGTCTTCACTGCGGACAAGCTGCCCTGCGGCGCTGTACCGGTAACGCTGTGTCCTGCCGTCAAAGCCGCGCTGCTCCGTCAGGCGGTCCAGCACATCGTAGGTAAACTCACTCCGGCTGCCGTTCTCGTTGGTCAGCACGGTGATGCGACCGGCGGCGTCATACTCCATGCTGCGCGTCAGCCCGCCCTGCGTGGTGCTGATAGCTTTACCCCACGCATCATACTGTGTCTCACTCCGGCTGCCGTTCGGGGCAATGATAGTGGTGAGGTCGCCTGCGGCACTGTACTCATAACGGGTTTCACGCCCCTGCGCATCCTTCTGACTGACCAGTTGCCCGCGCGGGTTATAACTGCTGTAAGTGCTGATTCCTTCTTCCCGGTGAACGACCGTCCTCTGCCCGTACCGGTCGTACTCATACCGCGTCGTGTACCCTGAGCAGTCCGTGAAGGCCAGCAGTTGACCGTAGCGGCTCCATGCCATCTGTTTTGTACTGCCCGTCGCATCCTGTATCCCTGTCGGCAGCTCACTCGCCGGGTCATCATAGCTGTACCGCGTCGTCTCACCGCTGCGCGAGGTCTCCGCCGCCAGCCTTCCCTTCTCATCATACTCCCGGCTGCTGCGAAGCCCGTCCGGGTACGTCACTGACGTCACCTGCCGCTGGCTGTTGTAGCCATACCGCACCGTCCTGCCGTCCGGCCCCGTCACCGCCGTCACCGCGCCCGACGCCATATGCAGGCTGTACTCCGTCCGCCGCCCCGCCGCATCCGTCTGCGCCTTCAGCCTCCCCGCCGCATCATACTCGCTGCGGGTGATACTCCCGTCGGCATGCTCCTTCTTCACCACCCGCTTCAGGCCACCCTCGCCTTCCGTGTACAGCACCTCCCGCCTGTTCAGGCTGTCCGTGATGGTCACACGGTCCTGTCCGTACTCAAAGCGGTAGTCCAGCCCCTCCGGGTTGACCTGCTCCGTCACCCGCCCGGTATCATCATACCGGTAGCGGCTCTCCGGCCTCCCCGCATAATGGTGCGCCACCATCCGCCCGGCGTGCTCCGCATCATAAGTAAACCCGCGCACCTGCGTCCCGCTGCGGTCATACACCGCCAGCAACTCACCGCTGGCCGTGTACGTGTAGCGCGCCAGCGGCGCAGTCGGCTGTTCATCCGGGTATGCCGGGTCGTGTGTCAGCCACACCGCCTCCAGACGGATACCGTTATCGGCACCGTATTCTGTACCGACGGGCAGCGTGTCGGGGAAAACCTGAGAAGAGGAAACAGAACGGGGACCGGCAGGGGAAGATAAAGACGTGGCGCGCTGTTTACGGAAGGCTTCCGCCCGCTGCGCCTGTGTGCTCAGCGCCAGGTGAAAACGGCGGCCCGCACCGTCCGTCACCCCCGTCACCGCGCCCGCCACGTCACCCTCCGCTGCCCGGTGAAAGGCCAGCGTCCGACCAAAGCCATCCACCACGCCCGTCAGCACCCGGTATGCGGGCGGTTCCGGCGGCAGCACCTCGTCCACTTCCGGCACCCGCTCCGGCCAGCTGAGTATCCACCACGGCCCCTGAAGGCTGTTTGTCGCCAGGTACACATGCGGACTCAGGCGAACATCTTCCGGCAGCACCTGCCAGAGCGCGCTTAGCGGCTGCGAACTGTGCTGCTCCGCCCCCCCGCCCCGCGCCAGCCAGAACGACTCGCTGCGGCTGTAGCTTATCTCGCCGGGAAACAGCGGCTCAAAGTGAATGCTCCTGCCGCCGTTGTCGTTGAGTATCAGTTCCCGCTCATGAACCTGTAAGCGGATATCGAAGGGCGCTTTCCAGCCGGGGCCGAACACGCCCACCGGCGCGGGCGTCCTGGTCCGGTAACTGCTGTAAGCGCGGGAAAGAATAAACGGCAGCGGGCCGGGCAGTGCCAGGTCCGTCTCACCCGGCAGCACCTTCGCACCCAGCACCGGGTTCACCGGGTTAGCATAGGTAATCCCTCCCGGACACACCGAGCAGGCCACTCCCGTCGGCGCACCTATCAGCACCCCTGCTGAACCCTGCACAATATCCAGTCCCTTGCGGGTCATGTCGCCCTGCCGCGCCGCCGGTTTTCCGCCCATGAATCAATTCCTTCTGCTTTTAATATGGTTCATCTGGCCACTGCACCAGTACCGTTTTAATTTTTTGCACCTGACTCAAAATTGCCGCATATCCGGCATTCCGGGGGGTAAATCTTTCGGCACAGGCGCATCCGGTACAGGTTGTGTGGCACCACAGTTCCAGTTAATCACCGGCGCATCACCGTTCACATCCGACTCTCCTTCCAGATGAATGTGCGTACCATTGAGAAATATGCTTCCGTCCTTCGTCAGCACCAGCCTTGCCTTACCGCAGCAGAGTTCAAGATGCTCACCGGCAGAATAAACTGCTGTTTGTCCGGTGTTTTCCTTCATCGTCTTGCCCACCGAGAAGGTGACGTTATTCCCTACATTGACGCTGTAGCCCATTCCCACCATCAGTGATTTATGCAGCCCTACCTGTGAGGACTGCAACAACGCCACCGAGGTATTCATGATGCCGCCTACCGTCGTCTGGTAAGCCACGCCTACCGTCAGCGCACGAATGATCCCCACCTTTTCAACCTGGTTTGAACCCACTTTGATAATCTGGTTGCTGCCCACTGTTTCCACCTGGTTGACACCAACCGTCTGTATCTGATTAACGCCAATGTTCTGGATCTGGTTATTGGTAACGGTGATCGCCTGGTTGTTACCTATTTTTTCGGCATGGTTGTTTATCACATCCGTGGTCCGGTTATTCAGCACCTCGGTATCCATGTTCTTCTGCGCGTGGATGTAGACCTGTTCTTTCCCTGTCGCATCGTCAAACTTCAGTTCATTAAACCCGCTGCCCTTATAGGTTTTCGAACGAATGGTCATCTGCGTCTTTGTTCCCGGCAGGCTGCCGGGGGTGCGGTTTTCCTG
>NZ_PTRV01000046.1:0-5667 GCF_002965285.1 Escherichia sp. MOD1-EC5990
CAGGAAAACCGCACCCCCGGCAGCCTGCCGGGAACAAAGACGCAGATGACCATTCGTTCGAAAACCTATAAGGGCAGTGGGTTTAATGAACTGAAGTTTGACGATGCGACAGGGAAAGAACAGGTCTACATTCACGCGCAGAAGAACATGGATACCGAGGTGCTGAATAACCGCACCACGGATGTGATAAACAACCATGCTGAGACCATCGGCAACAATCAGATGATTGCGGTTACCAACAATCAGATACAGACGGTGGGTGTTAACCAGATAGAGACGGTGGGCAGTAACCAGATCATTAAAGTGGGCTCTGTTCAGGTGGAAACGATTGGACTTGTTCGTGCGCTGACCGTGGGCGTGGCGTATCAGACGACGGTAGGTGGCATTATGAACACCTCGGTGGCCCTGATGCAGTCCTCGCAGATCGGTTTGCATAAGTCGTTGATGGTCGGGCTGGGTTATGACGTCAAAGTCGGAAATAACGTTACCTTCACCGTTGGTAAAACGAAAAAGGATGATACCGGGCAGACCGCGATTTACTCCGCCGGTGAGCATCTGGAACTCTGCTGTGGTAAGGCAAGGCTGGTGCTGACTAAGGACGGACAAATTTTTCTCAACGGCACAAAAATTCATTTGCAGGGTAAGGAGCAGGTTAATGGTGACTCACTGTTGATTAACTGGAACTGTGCAGCCTCGAAATCCCCACCGAAGACCCCTGATGAAAAGCAGGATACGCCGGATATGAGAGAGTACTGATCCCGTACCTGTTCGGTATTCAGTAACAAACAAGCATTAAAAATAAACAGAAGAAGGAATTGAATCATGAGCGGAAAACCAGCGGCGCGTCAGGGAGATATGACTCAGTATGGCGGTCCCATTGTCCAGGGTTCGGCAGGTGTAAGAATTGGCGCGCCCACCGGCGTGGCGTGCTCGGTGTGTCCGGGCGGGATGACTTCGGGCAACCCGGTAAATCCGCTGCTGGGGGCGAAGGTGCTGCCCGGCGAGACGGACCTTGCGCTGCCCGGCCCGCTGCCGTTCATTCTCTCCCGCACCTACAGCAGCTACCGGACGAAGACGCCTGCGCCTGTGGGGATTTTTGGCCCCGGCTGGAAAGCGCCTTCTGATATCCGCTTACAGATACGCGATGATGCACTGGTACTCAACGACAACGGCGGACGGAGCATTCATTTTGAGCCGCTGCTGCCGGGGGAGGCGGTGTACAGCCGCAGTGAGTCAATGTGGCTGGTGCGCGGTGGTAAGGCAGCGCAGCCGGACGGCCACACGCTGGCGCGGCTGTGGGGGGCGCTGCCGCCGGATATCCGGTTAAGCCCGCATCTTTACCTGGCGACTAACAGTGCACAGGGGCCGTGGTGGATACTGGGGTGGAGTGAGCGGGTGCCGGGTACTGAGGACGTACTGCCAGCGCCGCTGCCGCCGTACCGGGTGCTTACCGGGCTGGCGGACCGCTTCGGGCAGACGCTGACGTACCGGCGTGAGGCCGCCGGTGACCTGGCCGGGGAAATCACCGGCGTGACGGACGGTGCCGGGCGGAAGTTCCGTCTGGTGCTGACCACGCAGGCGCTGCGTGCGGAAGAGGCCCGCACCTCTTCGCTATCTTCTTCTGACCGTTCCCGCCCTCTCTCAGCCTCAGCGTTCCCCGACACTCTGCCCGGTACGGAATACGGCCCCGACAGGGGCATCCGTCTTTCGGCGGTGTGGCTGATGCACGACCCGGCATACCCGGAGAATCTGCCCGGTGCGCCACTGGCGCGGTACACGTATACGGAAGCCGGTGAACTGCTGGCGGTATATGACCGCAGCAATACGCAGGTGCGCGCTTTCACGTATGACGCGCAGCACCCGGGCCGGATGGTGGGGCACCGTTATGCGGGAAGGCCGGAGATGCGCTACCGCTACGACGATACCGGGCGGGTGGTGGAGCAGCTGAACCCAGCAGGGTTAAGCTATCGCTATCTTTATGAGCAGCACCGCATCACCATCACGGACAGCCTGAACCGGCGAGAGGTGCTGCATACAGAAGGCGGGGCCGGGCTGAAGCGGGTGGTGAAAAAAGAACTGGCGGACGGCAGCGTCACGCACAGCGGGTATGACGCGGCAGGAAGGCTCACGGCACAGACGGACGCGGCGGGACGGCGGACAGAGTACGGCCTGAATGTGGTGTCCGGCGATATCACGGATATCACCACGCCGGACGGGCGGGAGACGAAATTTTACTATAACGACGGGAACCAGGTGACGGCAGTGGTGTCCCCGGACGGGCTGGAGAGCCGCCGGGCGTATGATGAGCGGGACAGGCTGGTAACGGAGACATCGCGCAGCGGGGACGTCATCCGGTATGCTTATGATAATCCGCACAGTGAATTACCGGCCACGACAACAGATGCGACGGGCAGCACCCGGCAGATGACGTGGAGCCGCTACGGTCAGTTGCTGGCGTTCACCGACTGCTCGGGCTACCAGACCCGCTATGAATACGACCGCTTTGGTCAGATGACGGCGGTCCACCGTGAGGAAGACATCAGCCTTTACCGCAGCTATGACAACCGTGGCCGGTTAATATCGACAAAAGATACGCAGGGCCATGAAACGCGGTATGAGTACAACGCCGCAGGCGACCTGACCGCCGTCATCACGCCGGACGGCAGCCGGAGTGAGACACAGTATGATGCGTGGGGAAAGGCCATCAGCACCACGCAGGGCGGGCTGACGCGCAGCATGGAATATGACCTTGCCGGACGCATCACCACGCTGACCAACGAGAACGGCAGCCACAGCGACTTCAGTTACGATGCGCTGGACCGCCTGATACAGCAAAGCGGCTTTGACGGCAGGACACAGCGCTATCAGTACAACGCCGCAGGCCAGCTTATCCGCAGTGAAGACGAGGGACTTATCACGCTCTGGCACTACGACGAATCGGACCGTATCACTCACCGCACGGTGAACGGCGAACCGGCAGAGCAGTGGCGGTATGACGGGCACGGCTGGCTGACAGACATCAGCCATCTCAGCGAAGGCCACCGGGTGGCGGTGCATTACGGCTATGACGATAAGGGTCGCCTGACCGGTGAACGCCAGACGGTGCATAACCCGGAGACGGGGGAACTGCTCTGGCAGCATGAGACGAAACACGCCTACAACGAACAGGGACTGGCAAACCGCGTCACGCCGGACGGTCTGCCACCGGTGGAGTGGCTGACGTATGGCAGCGGTTACCTGGCGGGGATGAAGCTGGGCGACACGCCCCTGGTGGAGTACACCCGCGACCGCCTGCACCGGGAAACAGCGCGCAGCTTTGGTAACGGAACGGGCAGTACAGCCGCATACGAACTGACCAGCACATACACCCCCGCAGGCCAGTTACAGAGCCAGCGCCTGAATAGTCTGGTGTATGACCGTGACTACGGGTGGAATGACAACGGCGACCTGGTGCGCATCAGCGGCCCGCGACATACGCGGGAATACGGCTACAGCGCCACGGGCAGGCTGGAGAGCGTGCACACCACTGCGGCGAACCTGGATATCCGTATCCCGTATGCCACCGACCCGGCGGGAAACCGGCTGCCGGACCCGGAGCTGCACCCGGACAGTACACTCACAGTGTGGCCGGATAACCGCATCGCGGAGGATGCGCACTATGTCTACCGCCACGATGAATACGGCAGGCTGACGGAGAAGACGGACCGCATCCCGGCGGGTGTGATACGGACGGACGACGAGCGGACCCACCACTACCACTACGACAGCCAGCACCGCCTGGTGTTCTACACGCGGATACAGCATGGCGAGCCACTGGTCGAGAGCCGCTACCTCTACGACCCGCTGGGCCGCCGGACGGGGAAACGGGTGTGGCGGCGGGTACGTGACCTGACGGGGTGGATGTCGCTGTCGCGTAAACCGGAGGTAACGTGGTACGGGTGGGACGGCGACAGGCTGGCGACGGTACAGACCGACACCACGCGTATCCAGACGGTATACGAGCCGGGAAGCTTCACACCGCTCATCCGCATCGAAACAGACGTGACCGAACTGGAGAAAGCGCAGCGCCGGAGCCTGGCGGAGAAGTTACAGCAGGAAGGGAGCGAGGACGGTCATGGTGTGGTATTTCCGGCTGAACTGGTGCGGCTGCTGGACAGACTGGAGGAAGAAATCCGGGCAGACCGCGTGAGCAGTGAAAGCCGGGCGTGGCTTGCGCAGTGCGGGCTGACGGTGGAGCAACTGGCCAGACAGGTGGAGCCGGAATACACACCGGCGCGAAAAGTTCATCTTTACCACTGCGACCACCGGGGCCTGCCGCTGGCGCTCATCAGCGAAGACGGCAAAACGGTGTGGAGCGCGGAATATGATGAATGGGGCAACCTGCTGAATGAGGAGAATCCGCATCACCTGCACCAGCCATACCGTCTGCCGGGGCAGCAGCATGATGAGGAATCAGGGCTGTACTATAACCGGAACCGGTACTACGATCCGTTGCAGGGGAGGTATATCATCCAGGACCCGATTGGGCTGAAGGGGGGATGGAATCTGTACCAATATCCGCTGAATCCAGTGCAACACGTTGATCCATTAGGGCTTAGTACTATGATAATAGGTAACGGCCCCGTTCCTGATAATCCTTTTGGGCATGCTGCGGCGGCAAATCGATATGGATTAATGAGTTCGGGAACTGGGGATGAGATGGGAGCCTCTGTCTCTGATTATTTTAAAAAGATGCAACCCCGCAGAGATACCTGGATTTGGATAATAGATACAACAGATGAAGAAGAACAATGTATGATGAATAAGGCAATAGACCTTAATAAAAAACTAAAAACTATTAACCTCGGGCCTCTTCCTGTTTTAAATAATTGTTTTAGCCGAACGAACATGATTTTTGAGGCGTGCGGGTTTAACAACCCCTCTATGAATACAAATGCGCCTATAAGCCTACAAGTGCTCGGTGAGCTTTATGGATATCAAAGATATATTATGCCTAAAGGTCCTTTCACTGGATTCCCATTTGAATTTCAAGAGGTAAAGTAAATGGAAATGCTTGGGAAGATATTAGTGATAATTATTTCCATGATAATTATATCTTGTGATTATTATAATGCTGGCATGGACTATCAAGATAATATAGCCCTCGAGCAAGTCGTAACATGGGATTCTGATAATATATTCACACCTAATATCTTTGAACATAATGGAAGATGTTTTATGAAGAAAAATGAAACATGGATGTTATTAAATGGAGATGCAACACCAAACATTAGAACAATGAGCAATAAGAAAATAGAATGCCTGGAGAAGAGTGAAGTAGAATGGGCTAGTAGGGTTTGCGACAGTATCACAGACAAGGAAAGGGAAAATCTGAAGGCATTAATATGTAGCAAACCAGCTAAATCAGTTAATACAGGCAAAAGACCAGCGTTAGGATATTGAAACCGGCACTGCACTCTATCACTATTACAATATTCTGAGTGACTAGAGCAACTGCTCCGCCATCCGGGCTAGCAGTATGACGACGAATCCGAACTGCACTACAACTGGCACCGGTACTACAATCCGGGACAGGGACCAGGGAAAGATCACGGTGTGCCGTAGGCACAAAGATGCAAAACGGGACGTTTTGCATGTAATAAGCATAAGCTTGTGAAGAGATGGTGG
>NZ_PTRV01000047.1:0-5078 GCF_002965285.1 Escherichia sp. MOD1-EC5990
ATCACGCAGTTGTTTGACCCATCTTGTCATTGTGGAAAGGCCAACATCCATAGCTTTGGCGGCATCTGCCACCGTGTGGTTCTGGTCAACAACCAGTTGAGCGGATTCGCGTTTAAAATTTCTTTTTTTCATTGGAGCACCTGTGTTGTTCTGAGGTGAGCATATCACCTCTGTTCAGGTGGCCAAATTCAGTGTGCCACTTCAGTCCGGAGATGGCGGAGAAACTTGCCCTGCTTGAAAAACTGGGCATCACGCTGGATGACCTGGAAAAACTCTTCAAATCCCGCTGAACATAAACTGTAGGCAGTGAAGAGTGCTCCTTTACTGACTACAGCTTATATTATCAGGTGCAGTGAGTGGTCTGCTCACTGCAGTTTATATTCAGTTTCCTGCAGTGCTGCCTGTGGCTGAGCTGCCATCTGCCTGTCCCTTACGTGAGTCACCCCGTAACCTGATGTTGAGGCATTGCTCCCTTCATAAAACATGGTTTACTCACTACAGCTTATCTACCTGCTCCAGCTTATGTTATGTCTGTTCTGCTGATCACTGCTTATATAAGGAAGTGCCGTTACTTCAGGGGAGGCAGTGTACGCAGGATCTCCGCAGCATCCCGCCCGTCACCTGTGAAAGGCACTGCCAGCGTGGCAGCCATATCCAGTGCAAACACTCTGGTATAAACCTCCATCGAACGTGGATCCCTGTGACCAACCAGTGCCTGGATGACTTTCCGGGGCTGGCGGTGATAGAGCATGTGCATGATATTGCTGTGCCGGAAGGTGTGTGGTGTTGTCAGCGCCAGTGATATAAGACGGTAATTCGCCATTTGGATTGTCCGCTCCACCCAACATGTTGTTTCCTTAAGGTTCCCACACCAGAAAGGACATCAACATGCTGAGCAGAGAGGACTTTTACATGATAAAGCAAATGCGCCAGCAGGGCGCGTACATTGTCGATATTGCGACTCAGATTGGTTGCTCTGAACGGACGGTCAGACGCTACCTCAAATACCCTGAACCGCCAGCCAAAAAGACCCGCCACAAAATGGTTAAGCTGAAACCGTTTATGGATTACATCGACATGCGCCTGGCAGAGAATGTCTGGAATAGCGAGGGTATCTTCGCGAAGATTAAGTCAATGGGCTATACGGGCGGACGTTCCATGCTGCGTTACTACATCCAGCTCAAACGTAAAATGCGTCCGTCAAAAAGAACAGTTCGCTTCGAAACTCAGCCTGGATACCAGCTCCAGCACGACTGGGGCGAAGTTGAGGTGGAGGTTGCCGGGCAACGGTGCAAAGTTAACTTTGCGGTTAATACGCAGGGATTCTCCCGCCGCTTCCATGTCTTTGCCGCACCAAAACAGGATGCTGAGCATACCTACGAATCACTGGTTCGCGCCTTCCGCTACTTCGGTGGTTGTGTGAAAACGGTGCTGGTTGATAACCAGAAGGCTGCGGTGCTGAAGAATAACAACGGAAAAGTCGTGTTCAACTCTGGCTTCCTGTTGCTGGCCGACCACTATAACTTCCTGCCACGGGCATGCCGTCCATGCAGGGCCAGAACAAAAGGTAAGGTTGAGCGGATGGTGAAATACCTCAAGGAGAACTTCTTCGTCCGGTACCGCAGGTTCGACAGCTTCACTCATGTTAATCAACAACTGGAGCAATGGATAGCCGATGTGGCTGACAAACGGGAACTTCGCCAGTTCAAAGAAACGCCGGAACAGCGCTTCGCGCTGGAGCAGGAACATCTGCGGCCGTTACCGGATACGGACTTCGATACCAGTTACTTCGACATCTGCCATGTGTCCTGGGACAGTTATATCGAGGTTGGCGGTAATCGTTACAGCGTTCCCGAAGCGCTGTGTGGTCAGCCGGTATCGATACGAATATCGCTGGATGACGAGTTGCGGATCTACAGTAATGAGAAACTGGTGGCCTCACATCGCCTCTGTTCGGCATCGTCTGGCTGGCAGACAGTGCCGGAGCATCACGCCCGCTCTGGTAGCAGGTCAGTCAGGTGGAACATCGGCCACTGAGTGCCTATGAGGAGCTGTTGTGATGCATGAGCTGGAAGTCCTGCTGAATCGCCTGAAAATGGAGCATCTGAGTTATCACGTTGAAAGCCTGCTGGAACAGGCAGCTAAAAAAGAGCTGATGTTCGGAGATCACGTGCTGGCAACAGCGATCCTGGATCGGCTGCTACATCTCTCAACCACGCTGAATATCAAAGGAGAGAGTTACCGGTTAAAAGAGAAACGTAAAGCAGGAGTGCTGACCAAAAACACAACGCCAATCAGTGATGATGAAATGGTGGAAAGCGGACAGCATCAGTAACGAAAGTATTTAGCGGGCATGAAAATGGCAAATAACGGTCAAACATCGTGGCGTTGACAAGGGCTGTACTTGCGGCGGTGCGCGATGCGGTACGCAGTGTCAGTTACTAGGTGGCAGAAGATGCGCGGCGTATCCGGGCGGCGCTGATCACAACCGGTCAGACGTTGCTGACCCGCCAGACGCGCCGCTTCCGTCTGGTGGTGAAGGAAAGCGATCACCCCTGCTGGCTCGATGAAGACGACGATAATCTGCCCGTTGTGCTCGATGCCATCCTGAACCGGGGCGCACGTTTTTCGTCGGTGGAAATGTACCTGGTCAGCGATTGTATTGAGCATATCCTGTCCAGTGGGCTGGCCTGCGATGTGCTGCGTATACCGGATGAACCGCCCCGCCGCTGGTTTGACCGTGGTGTTCTGCGGGAGGTGGTCCGGGAAGCACGGGCCAAAATCCGCAGCATGGCGGATGCTCTGGCAAAAATCAGGGGCTGATGATGGCGGGGAAAATCCCATAAGCGCTAACTTAAGGGTTGAACCATCTGAAGAACGCGACGCCTCGGTACCTCGTTAAGACGATGCCTCGCGTTCTTCAATTGCGTTTTGTAGGCTGTCAGGGATACGGTACCACGAATGGCCACCTGTAAGCTCCAGATGACCATTTTTGTTATTCTCCACAACGAGTTAGTTCTTCTTTTCGGATCCGGCACGTCTGGGGGAAAATCCAGCGATGGCTGGATTATGTCGTCAATTAAAAATGCGGCGAGTAGATTAGCAAATATCCACGCTTTCGCGAGTTCAGGTTCCTTTGCACGCAAAGCATCCAAGTGCAGCAAACTTTTGAGCCGCTTAAAAGCCAGTTCAATTTGCCATCGCAGACGGAAACAATCAGCCACTTGCTCTGCTGAATATTCATCTTCCGATAATGATGTTAGCAGTAGTACATGGCCCGCTGCTTCCAGCGTTTCCGCCGGAACTACTCGTCCTTTTCGACGATTCTCGCTGAGCAGTCGGATTTTACTGATTAATGCTTTTTCGGGAGGAAGTGATACGGCAATGAGACGTGCCGGAAAGGGAGCTCCGGCTTTTTTATTACCTGAATTGCCTATCATTACAGTGGTTTCACCGTTCTTACCGCAATCCAGCCCGCGCAGAAAACCCATCATGTCAAAGCGCATTCCTTCTGCAGTTAACCAGCGCAATCCTCGCCAGTGAACCCGGACGATATAATTAGCTTCTCCAAAAGCAAGTGAGCGGATACATTCGGGACGCGAACCGAATCCCCGGTCAGCAATGCGTATCTCGTCTGCCTTTTGCGCAAATCGATCCAGCAGTTCAGCGTCTCTGCTGTCGGTTAGCTCAAAATCAGTGAACTGACAGGTATGAGGATCATATCCCATATGTAGTCGCCATTCAGCGCTGCCGCCCCCGGGCGCGCTGTTTGCTGTTCCATCGACAAGACGCAATCTCTTTCTGCTTGTACAACCCGTAACTGCGGCGCGTACAGCAAGTGTTTGTGCGGCAAGTATGCCAAACCAGTCGGTGGCATTCCGCAGCCGTTTCAGGAGAGCCACGTCAGATAATGTTGCAACGTCATGGAGCTGAGCCCATGCAGTGACTTCACGTAATGACATCCCCCCGGGGCCGTAAGCCAGCCCCAGACGTAGCAGAGTTGCAGCATCACGAATTTCGCGGCGGCGGGTCAGAGCACCGGCATTACGTGCCGAAGTATCCAGTTCTTCGGGCTTACCAATATGGGCCAGAATTGCTGAACAGTTATCGTGAGAGTAATTCATCGGCACGTTAAATCATATCAGGCGTAATACCACAACCCTTAAGTTAGCGCTTATGGGATTTTCCCCGCCTTTTTCCTGCCGGTCCCCGGACAGAGCACAAAGGAAGTCGCCGCCGGCTCCGCTTTACCCGGCCATGCGGGGCATGGCCTTGTGGGTTTTCAGTTATGTGGCCTCAGCGTCGTGTGCGGGCTGGCGCAAAAAATGATGCCGGAATATCAGGGAGGCTTCTGGCACTTCATCCGCCTGCCGGACGGTGGCGGTTACATGATGCCGGATGGCGACCATTTTCATCTGGTTAACGGTGAAAACTGGTTTGACCGCACGGTCAGTGCTGATGCCGCAGGCATCATTCTGACTTCCCTTGTGATTAACCGCCAGTTGTGGCTGCACCACGACAGCGGTAACGCAGGGTTGACACACCTGTACCGGATACGTGATGCGCAGTTGTGGAGCCACATCGAATTTCACCCCGAATGCAACGCGATTTACGCGGCACTGGACTGATTAACGGACGGGGCGGCAATGCCGCCCCTGTAAAGGAGACGAGAACATGTACTGTACTGTTAAAGACATTATCCGCGAAGTGCTGGATACAGATGTGCCGGACAGTGAATGTGTTTTTGCCGTGGTGCTGACCCGTGGGGATGTGCGCCATATGGCTCAGGACTGGAGCCTGTCAGACGATGAGCTGGCCCCCCTGGCGTTTTACAGTGATAAGCGACTCATGACGGCATAACTACGTTAAGCTAGAACTTTACGCCTTCATTTTCGCCAGCCACACCCCCATTGGTCTTTCTAGACGTCGAGATTTAAATAGGTGTCAGTATTACGGGCCAGCCCCCAAACACCAAAATTGATGTAAAGCATAAATCAAAATGGTGATGCTGCCAACTTACTGATTTAGTGTATGATGGTGTTTTTGAGGTGCTCCAGTGGCTTCTGTTTCTATCAGCT
>NZ_PTRV01000048.1:0-4872 GCF_002965285.1 Escherichia sp. MOD1-EC5990
CGAACTGCTTCCGTGGCGCATAGCACTGCCAGCTGAATAACACATCCCCGTCAATACGGCCCTCGCTGTACGCTTACAATTGAGTTATATTCTTTGCTTTTTGTGCACGGTTAGTAAAAAGAAACCATCCACAATAATATGAATGGTCTGGATAGAAAAGATGATCGAAGGTTTGATATCGTATGTCATCACAATCGGTGAGCAATATCCAAGGAGATGAATATGTCCGATAGTGATTATTTTTAATTATGCAACTGTTTTACGTAAAATCTTGTCTTATTGCGCACTTGTGTTTTTACTGAAAACAATCCGAATAATCACGGAGACAGGAGCAGGGCCAGTAACAACGGAAAAAATGAACTAATGCACTATTAGATAATAGATGGCGTTTGATTTATATCACACTTTGTAATGATTTATGCGGAACGTATTGTGTATTTGGATAGTTAAATTAGTCAGAGAGAACACTGAGTTTGTTATGTATCGTATATTACGCTTGTCTGTTCTTATTATAAGCCTGTCAGGGGGAAATGTTGTTGCTCATGCTGATAACTTATCACCCCGGGTAAATATTGGTATGTCTGAGTATTCCGGAAACCGAATTCAGCATTCTGATATTGATGCGAGATTTTTTCCTGTCTGGGGGGATGAAGTACGGCGCAGAGGGTATGATATTCCGGAGCCTTTTGGTATCGGTTATAACTACATGAATCTGCGTCAGGACATTATCGTGGATAATATAGCTTTCGCTATGCCCGCCGGAAAAAATCTTCCCGGAGGGTTGTCAGTTAATGCAGGTCATACCCGTGAACGAAGCCAGACACATATGCTGAAAGGCGATATCTGGGTTTTCCCTTTTATGAATGTATATGGCATGTATGGGAAAACAAAAGGAACGTCTCATACCATCCTCAAAGGAGGAAGTTTTAAACTCGGTTCAGTCAGGGTTCCATTAAAATTCTTAGAAAATCAGCTATTTGACCTGAAATTTGAAGGCGAAACTTACGGTGGTGGGGTGACACTGGCCGGCGGATGGAAACATTGTTTCGGTACTCTGGATATCAATTATAGCGGGACAAATCTGGATATCCTGGACGGTGATATTAAGGCACTGGTTATCTCCCCGCGTATTGGGTACGAATTCAGATTCCCTTCGTTGATTTCAGGTGAGAAGGACATGGCGTTTCAGATTTGGTCTGGTGCAATGTATCAGGATATCACTCAACGATTCAAAGGGAATGTCAGTGGGTTGAATCTGCCTGTAGGTCTTCAGCAAATTGTGGACCGGACAGGTGGGAATGACATGAAGTTTGATGTCAGACAACATATTTCACATAAATGGAGCAGTATAGCTGGCGTGCGTCTGGAAATGTCGCGCCACTTTAGCCTGTTATCTGAAATTGGTTTTAACCATCGTAACAGCTTTTTCATTTCAGGGGAGTTTCGTTTCTGATGGTTATGCAATTTCTGACGGGATTGTTTTTTTTTGCCTGATGATGCTTCCTCTTGCAGCCGTTGCCGGGGGAGGGACATGGCAGGAAAGAATAGACAGTATACTGACAAAGCCGGAACAGGGAGCAGATACTGACTGGGGAGTTCTGGCTGGTCCTTTCTATTCACCTGAAATGGGGGCCGGAGTTGGTCTTGTTCAGGCTGCTGTGTATCAGGCCAGTAAGCAATCAGGAGGGAAAAACTCTGCCATATCAGTGACCGGATTTGCTTCTTTAACTGGTGCATTCGGTGTGGAGCTGAATAATTACTCTTATCTGGATAACGATACCTGGCGTTTTTATCTGAATGGTGTTGTCAATAAAGTACCAACAGATTACTGGGGAAGAGGTTACCGGGCGGGATATGTTAAAAAAAATTTCGGCGAATATATTGCAGAGCAACAACAACTTTCACCTTCGTTTTTATTTCGTATCGCTGATAACACTTATATTGGTACAGGGTGGAAATTCAACAGTGTTAATGTTGTATCTGTGAATCCGGCTCTCAGGAAATATATGTCTGAGCATGATTATCAACAAAATAGTGTTTCTTCGGGGGCCAGTGTTATTTTTAGTTACGACAGCCGTGATTTTTTACTGAATGCTCACCGGGGGCAGGGGCTGGATGTTCGTTACACCTGGTACTCCCCTTTTCTGGGGAGTGATGAGCGTTTCAGTACCACTGAGGTTCAGTATAATTATTATTATTCACTGGATGACAGGACTGTTCTGGCCTTTGATAACTATGCCCGTTTTGTTTCTGGCCATGTCCCCTGGGACCAGTTCTCTCACCTTGGTAATGGGCGACAGATGCGGGGATATTATGATGGTCGTTATCAGGATAATCATGTTTTTGCTTTTCAGATGGAATATCGACGAAAACTGGCATGGCGACATGGTATTGCGTTCTGGGTTGGTGGGGGAACGATGAGTAAGACAGTGGGTCATCTTGGTTATGGTCACTGGTTACCGGATGCTGGCATTGGATATCGTTTTGAATTTAAGCCACGGATGAATGTGCGACTGGATTTTGGTATTGGAAAACGAAGTTGTGGTTTTTATTTTCAGACAGGAGAGGCTTTCTGATGAAACGGTTAATTATCAGAATTGTCATATTCTTTTTTTTGTCTGGTTACCAGAATATTTCCCATTCTGCTCATTTTTCTGATTTCTTATCCCGCCTTCCGGAGCCTGCCCAGCAGGCTTTTCCCGTTGCAACCGATGTTTCTGCACCGGAAGGACTGCGCCCTTGTTGTGTTTTTGGTTATGGGGCGCAGATAAAACTGGGAAAAATACCTCTTCCATTCTTTACTATAGATAATGTTCTGGAGCCTGATGCATTGGGAGAACATATTTATAATAATAGTTTTATGTCTGGTATTGCAGCAGTTATGGGATTGAGCCATGAAAATACCGGTATTATTTATACCCGGCAGGGGGGATTTATTGATCTTGCACATGTGCGGGATACTGCTGATTATACTTTCTGGTTATTCACACAAATATATCCTCGCCTTGGTGAAGCCAGAATGCTTACACTGTCCAGTGAATTATTTTCTCGCCGTATCCAGTTGTATGCTTTTACACCACCACAGAGCCAGGCTGAAAAATATACGTTAAGTGTTTATCTGGCGGCTCATCTGGCATTTCGTCTGGCAGTATGGCATGAAATTGCACAATGGTATGGTTACCAGTCTGTACCGGGGATTCTGGAAGAGATTTCGGCATTTACGCCGGAAGATCTCTATTCTAATCTACTGGGAGCCCGCCTTGCGATGAGTTTATTGAGCAGGGGATATGGTGATTCAGTCTCTCATTTTAGTTCAGGAATGCAGGGAGTTATCCCTGAGGCTCTGAAGCTGTTGAAAGTACAACCGGCAGAAATAACCCGGCATATGTTAGATAATCTTAATGGATCGTGGTGGAATAAACAGGAACGTATACCTGATAAATTTTTCGTATTATGTCGGAACTATGATGTGAACGATGTTCGTTTACCATTCCAGCCTCCAGAGGAAATGGAACGAGGTGTAAGGCTGATGTTACCGCAGAGTTATGCCGGACGAAAACTGGCCAGTCTGGCCTCAATAGAATTATGGCCAACAAAGGAGGCAGGAACGTTACCTGTTACTCGTGTCCCTTTTACAGAAAAAGATTTTCCTGTGTTGATTAAGTATGCTACTGATACAGATATGAAACTGCTAAGACACCAGACGTGTTCATCAGAATGATGATATCGCTGCTCCGGGTAGATGAGTACGTTATTACGGCAGATACTGGTAATACATATTTGTGCACAAAAAGATAATACCATGGTAAGCGTAAACCGACCGCCGTATGTAGCCATTAGACAAGAATTGGTAACTTAGACGCCCATCTGACACAGACGGACATCTAAGTATGGAATTACAGGACTGGCGAAAAGAACCTCGTAAAAAGTATTCGAATGAATTCAAACTTCGTATGGTTGAACTGGCATCACAACCCGGTGCTTGTGTGGCCCAGATTGCACGAGAAAATGGCGTCAATGATAATGTTATTTTCAAATGGCTCAGACTCTGGCAAAACGAAGGGCGTATATCACGGCGTCTTCCGGTGACAACCACTTCTGACGCAGGCCTTGAATTATTACCTGTAGAGATAACGCCTGATGAGCCGAAAGAACCGATGGCTGCTCTTACTCCGCCCTTATCCACTTAGACTACTGTCAGTGCCAGCTCCTGCAAGGTGGAGTTCCGTCACGGTAACATGACGCTGGAAAATCCTTCACCAGAGCTGCTCACTGTATTGATTCGTGAACTGACCGGGAGGGGAAGATGATCTCACTCCCATCCGGTACCCGTATCTGGCTCGTTGCCGGGATAACCGATATGCGTAAGTCTTTCAACGGGCTGGGTGAACAGGTACAGGATGTGTTAAATGTTAATCCCTTCTCCGGTCACCTGTTTATCTTCCGTGGCAGACGGGGTGACACCGTTAAAATTCTTTGGGCTGATGCTGATGGTCTGTGTCTGTTCACCAAACGCCTGGAGGAAGGCCAGTTTATCTGGCCTGCGGTGCGTGACGGTAAGGTATCCATTACCCGCTCGCAACTGGCAATGCTCCTCGATAAGCTGGACTGGCGTCAGCCAAAAACATCCCGCCTTAACGCCCTGACAATGTTGTAAAAAACGCCTGGCCGCATTATAAAAACGGCCATGAGTCAGAAATACCTCATTCGCATTGCAGAACTGGAAAGCCAGCTCCGTCAGAAAGACCAGCAACTGAGTCTGGTTGAAGAGACGGAGGCCTTCCTGCGCTCTGCACTGGCACGTGCCGAAGAAAAGATCGAAGAAGATGAACGGGAAATAGAACATCTGCGGGCTCAGATAGAAAAACTGCG
>NZ_PTRV01000049.1:0-4456 GCF_002965285.1 Escherichia sp. MOD1-EC5990
GTGAAACGCCGTAGCGCCGATGGTAGTGTGGGGTCTCCCCATGCGAGAGTAGGGAACTGCCAGGCATCAAATTAAGCAGAAGGCCCAGTCGGAAGACTGGGCCTTTTTGCGTTTCTACAAACTCTTCCTGTCGTCATAACTACAAGCCATCCCCCCACAGATACGGTAAACTAGCCTCGTTTTTGCATCAGGAAAGCAGCTATGAACCACTCCTTAAAACCCTGGAACACATTTGGCATTGATCATAATGCTCAGCACATTGTATGTGCCGAAGACGAACAACAACTACTCAATGCCTGGCAGCATGCAACCGCAGAAGGGCAACCCGTTCTTATTCTGGGTGAAGGAAGTAATGTACTTTTTCTGGAAGACTATCGCGGCACGGTGATCATCAACCGGATCAAAGGTATCGAAATTCATGATGAACCTGATGCGTGGTATTTACATGTAGGAGCCGGAGAAAACTGGCATCGCCTGGTAAAATACACTTTGCAGGAAGGTATGCCAGGTCTGGAAAATCTGGCGTTAATTCCTGGTTGTGTCGGCTCATCACCTATCCAGAATATTGGTGCTTATGGCGTAGAATTACAGCGAGTTTGCGCTTATGTTGACTGTGTTGAACTGGCGACAGGCAAGCAAGTGCGCTTAACTGCCAAAGAGTGCCGTTTTGGCTATCGCGACAGTATTTTTAAACATGAATACCAGGACCGCTTCGCCATTGTAGCCGTAGGTCTGCGCCTGCCAAAAGAGTGGCAACCTGTACTAACGTATGGTGACTTAACTCGTCTGGATCCTACAACCGTAACGCCACAGCAAGTATTTGATGCGGTGTGTCATATGCGCACCACCAAACTCCCTGATCCAAAAGTGAATGGCAATGCCGGTAGTTTCTTCAAAAACCCTGTTGTATCTGCCGAAACGGCTAAAGCATTACTGGCACAATTTCCAACAGCACCAAATTATCCCCAGACGGATGGTTCAGTAAAACTGGCCGCTGGTTGGCTTATCGATCAGTGCCAGCTAAAAGGAACACAAATTGGTGGGGCTGCGGTACACCGTCAACAGGCGTTAGTTCTCATTAATGAAGGCAATGCAAAAAGCGAAGATATTGTGCAGCTGGCACATCATGTAAGACAGAAAGTGGGTGAAAAATTTAATGTCTGGCTTGAGCCAGAAGTTCGCTTTATTGGTACATCAGGTGAAGTTAGCGCAGTGGAGACGATTTCATGAAGGATAATACCGTTCCGCTAAAATTAATCACGCTATTAGCGAATGGCGAATTTCACTCTGGTGAGCAGCTGGGTGAAACGTTAGGAATGAGCCGGGCGGCCATTAATAAACATATTCAAACACTGCGTGACTGGGGCGTTGATGTCTTTACCGTTCCGGGTAAAGGATACAGCCTGCCTGAGCCCATCCAGTTACTTAATGCTGAACAGATATTGAGTCAGCTGGATAGCGGTAGTGTAGCCGTGCTGCCAGTTATTGACTCCACGAATCAGTATCTTCTTGATCGTATCGGAGAGCTTAAATCGGGTGATGCCTGCGTTGCTGAATACCAGCAGGCAGGACGTGGTCGCCGAGGTCGGAAATGGTTTTCACCTTTTGGCGCAAACTTATATTTGTCGATGTTCTGGCGTCTGGAACAAGGCCCGGCTGCGGCGATTGGTTTAAGTCTGGTTATCGGTATCGTGATGGCGGAAGTATTACGCAAGTTGGGCGCTCATAAAGTTCGTGTTAAATGGCCGAATGACCTCTATCTGCAGGATCGCAAGCTGGCAGGTATTCTTGTGGAGCTGACTGGCAAAACCGGCGATGCGGCGCAAATAGTCGTTGGTGCCGGGATCAACATGGCAATGCGTCGTGTTGAAGAGAGTGTCGTTAATCAGGGGTGGATCACGCTGCAGGAAGCTGGGATCAATCTCGATCGTAATGCGTTGGCGGCCATGCTAATACGTGAATTACGTGCGGCGCTGGAACTCTTCGAGCAAGAAGGATTGGCACCTTATCTGTCGCGCTGGGAAAAACTGGATAATTTTATTAATCGCCCAGTGAAACTTATCATTGGTGATAAAGAAATATTTGGCATTTCACGCGGAATAGACAAACAAGGCGCTTTATTGCTTGAGCAGGATGGAATAATAAAACCCTGGATGGGCGGTGAAATATCCCTGCGTAGTGCAGAAAAATAAGAAAGGGGAGCATTAGCTCCCCTTTAAATTATTTGCGTAGTCTGACCTCTTCTACCGCGTGATTAGCACTCTTTGTCAGGATTAAACTGGCGCGCTCGCGAGTAGGTAGAATATTTTGCTTTAAGTTCAGCCAGTTGATCTCTTTCCACAATGTCATGGCAGTGTTAATCGCTTCTTCTTTAGTTAATTTCGCGTAGTTATGAAAATAGGAATCCGGGTCTGTAAAAGCCCCTTCGCGGAATTTCAGGAAACGGTTGATATACCACATCTGAAGTAAGTCTTCCGGTGCATCAACATATATCGAAAAATCGACAAAATCAGAAACAAAAACATGATGTGGATCGTGTGGATAATCCATCCCGCTCTGTAAGACATTTAACCCTTCAAGAATTAAAATATCAGGCTGAACAACAGTTTTATCTCCATCCGGGATCACATCATAAATAAGATGCGAGTAAACAGGTGCCGTAACGTTTGGCACGCCGGATTTGAGATCGGAAACAAACTTCACCAGGCGATGCATATCATACGATTCCGGAAAGCCTTTCTTCTTCATCAGACCACGTTCTTTCAGCACCTGATTAGGGTGAAGGAAGCCATCTGTAGTGATCAGCTCAACACGACGATGCTCCGGCCAACGGCTTAATAGTGCCTGCAATACACGGGCGGTTGTACTTTTCCCCACCGCGACGCTACCTGCGATACTGATAATGTAAGGAATGCGTTGCCCGTTGGTACCAAGAAACTGTTCCAGAACTGCCTGACGGCGCAGATTCGAGCTTATATAGAAGTTCAGCAAACGTGACAGAGGTAAATAGATCTCGGCAACTTCTTCTAACGAGAGATCTTCATTAATACCTTTGAGACGGGCGATCTCATCTTCCGATAACGTCATAGGTACGGAATCACGCAGAGCTGCCCACTGGTTGCGGTCAAACTGTAGGTAAGGCGTCATTAACGTTTGCTCTTTTATACTCATAAGCATGTTTCTGGCGGTCATAGCTCTATCGGCAAAACGATATTTGCCATGGCGCGTCACAGTTCTGTTGAATGGGTTAATGGGCAGGAGGGTAACACCAGATGGGGAGGAATAATAAGAAAAAATCTCTCCCAGGAAGCTATCGTTGAAAAGCAATGTGACAGATATTCCATCTGATAAAAAGAATTGCGCTTTAGAAGGAGCGCATTGTTGAGAACAATGATGTTGAAAAAGTGTGCTAATTTGCCCTCTGTTCGACTGTTTCTTCATCGCGTCGCATAAAATGTGACCAATAAAACAAATTATGCAATTTTTTAGTTGCATGAACTCGCATGTCTCCATAGAATGCGCGCTACTTGATGCCGACTTAGCTCAGTAGGTAGAGCAACTGACTTGTAATCAGTAGGTCACCAGTTCGATTCCGGTAGTCGGCACCATCAAGTCCGGTGGGGTTCCCGAGCGGCCAAAGGGAGCAGACTGTAAATCTGCCGTCACAGACTTCGAAGGTTCGAATCCTTCCCCCACCACCAATTTCGGCCACGCGATGGCGTAGCCCGAGACGATAAGTTCGCTTACCGGCTCGAATAAAGAGAGCTTCTCTCGATATTCAGTGCAGAATGAAAATCAGGTAGCCGAGTTCCAGGATGCGGGCATCGTATAATGGCTATTACCTCAGCCTTCCAAGCTGATGATGCGGGTTCGATTCCCGCTGCCCGCTCCAAGATGTGCTGATATAGCTCAGTTGGTAGAGCGCACCCTTGGTAAGGGTGAGGTCGGCAGTTCGAATCTGCCTATCAGCACCACTTCTTTTCTCCTCCCTGTTTTTTCCTTCTGTTTATTGCATTCAACAAGTCGGGCATGTTGCCTGGTTGATGTGGTGATATCACCGATTTATCCGTGTCTTAGAGGGACAATCGATGTCTAAAGAAAAGTTTGAACGTACAAAACCGCACGTTAACGTCGGTACTATCGGCCACGTTGACCATGGTAAAACAACGCTGACCGCTGCAATCACTACCGTACTGGCTAAAACCTACGGCGGTGCTGCTCGCGCATTCGACCAGATCGATAACGCGCCGGAAGAAAAAGCTCGTGGTATCACCATCAACACTTCTCACGTTGAATACGACACCCCGACTCGTCACTACGCACACGTAGACTGCCCGGGGCACGCCGACTATGTTAAAAACATGATCACCGGTGCTGCCCAGATGGACGGCGCGATCCTGGTAGTTGCTGCGACTGACGGCCCGATGCCGCAGACTCGTGAGCACATCCTGCTGGG